>CAZOTP010000108.1:0-10064 GCA_964582655.1 uncultured Pirellulales bacterium
CCTGTATAGTGTTCGCATGTTTTGTTCCTGTGTTGAATTAATACATTCGGTAATCTAGCTAATCCGTACGTTAAAAACTACTATTAATTTATCGGATAGTCCAATAACCTGCCTGAATTTATCACGGTTTTATTGCCGTTTTAGATTCAGGTTTTTTGCCTAAAACCTCTATGCGTTATATTCATTACCTCAATGAACGTCCCAATCCCTTCATTCCGTATCGGCAGGCTGTTTCGTGTGTGTTAATTAACACCTCTTTTACTATGGCCCAAATTTTATATGATTCTAGATAGCATCCTCGGGAAAATCAATCACATTCCCATACCCGCACTTAACTCGTTAATACATAAACAGATATAGAAACATAACAAATCTATGGCCAACTCCCGACGCGGAATTATATTGCAGGGAAGCTGAGCCAGTTGGAATTTTCGCCCGTACAGTTTCCGCTGGGTTGTTTTTTGCCTGATCTGTCCGTATAATGTCCATCCCTGGAATATAAAAATGATTATAACTATTGATGGTCCAGCTGGTTCCGGTAAAAGCACCGCTGCCGCTCTCCTGGCTCAAAGGCTTGGCATCGCCTACCTCGATACGGGTGCCATGTACCGTGCCGTCACTTTGGCAGTCCTGAAATCCGGCATACGGTGGGATGATTCCCCTGCCTTGGAAAAACTCGCCGCACAGACCCAAATCGACCTGGTGTACCAGAATGCCGTTACACGTGTGTATCTGGATGGCTTGGATGTCACCGAGGAAATCCGTAAACCGCAGGTAACCGACCATGCTCATTATATCGCCGGATCTCCGGCCATCCGGGACATTCTCGTCCGGCGGCAGCGAGAAATTGCCCAAAAAACCGGCTCGCTCGTAACCGAAGGCCGTGACCAGGGCACCGTCGCCTTCCCCGGCGCCGACTTTAAATTCTATCTCGATGCCTCCCCCGGCTGCCGCGCTCAGCGCCGCTGTTTGGAATTATCCCAAAAAGGCCTTTTCGTTGAACTCGATCAGATTCTCACCGCCCAGCAGCAGCGCGATGCCCGCGATCAGCAGCGGTCCGTCGGTCCCCTGGTTCCTGCTGCCGATGCAATGGTAATCGATACCACCGACCTGACGATTGAGCAGGTTGTGGATATCCTATGCCGGCATATCCAACAGGAGACTCGACGATGAGGCTCTGGTATCGCTTCTGGCAAGTCGGTTCTCAGATAGTCTTCTCCGCCTTCTTTCAGGTTCGCGTCTGGAATCGTGAAAATGTGCCGCTTACCGGTCCGGTGCTCCTTCTTTGCAATCACCAGAGTTTTCTGGATCCCATCCTTTGCGGCCTCGGCCTGCATCGGGAGCTGGATTATATCGCCCGCGACAGCCTCTTCCACAATAAATATTTCGGTTGGTATATCAGTTCCCTCAATGCGTTCCCCATCCAGCGCGATCAGGCGGATATTCATGCCATCAAAACCGTTATCCATCGCCTCCAGAACAATCGAGCGATTGTCATGTTCCCCGAAGCCACCCGCACCCGCGACGGCCGCATCCGCCCCGTCAAAGGCGGATTTGATCTCATTGCCCGCCGCGCTGGCGCCACGATTGTTCCCGCAGTCGTGGATGGTGCCTTCGAAGCCTGGCCTAGGCACCAGAAACTCATGCTCCCCGGCCGTATCGGCGTCATGTATGGCAAACCCATCCCCCCCGATGCGATTCGAAATATGTCCCGCGAGGAATTCATCCGAATCATGAACCAAACCCTTCGGCAGATGCAAACGGAGCTTCGAATCCAGTACCAGCGAAAACCCTATGATTATTCCGACTGTGTGGCTTTGAATGCAGACCCCGGAGAATCCCAATGAACGTGCTGGTCGCTCAAAAATGTGGTTTTTGCTTTGGCGTCGAGCACGCCATTGAATTGGCCCAGAACATGCTCGCCGAAGGAAAAAACGTCTATTGCCTGGGACCCCTCATCCACAATAAACAAGTCGTGGACCGTCTCGCCGAAGAAGGGCTTCGGGTCGTGAATCATCTCGATGAGATTCCCGATTCCGCAGACTCTTCCGCCGAACCGCCGATGGTTCTGATTCGAAGCCATGGCTGCCGGCCCGAAATCATCGAGGAAGTCCGACGCCGCGGCTTCCAGCTTGCCGACGCCACCTGCATCCTCGTCAAACATGCCCAAAAACTTGTCCAGCAGCTTCACCAGGAGCACTATCGCGTGGTCGTCATTGGTGACCCCAACCACCCCGAAATCCAGGGGGTGATCGGATATGCCCCGGATGTCCTTGTGATCCAGGGGGAATCCGATCTGGAAAAACTGCCCCCCCGAGGCCGGCTTGCCATTGTCTCCCAGACCACCTACTCCGCGGAAGAATTTGGAAAAATCGTCGGCCGCATCGCCATGCGGGGGTATGAGGAACTCAAAGTCGTCAACACCATCTGCCGCGAAACTGCCCGCCGGCAGGATTCCGCCGTGGAGCTGTGCAAAAAAGTCGTTGTCATGTTTGTCCTGGGCTCCCACCACAGCGCCAACACCGGTGAACTGGCCGACCTTTGCCGCCGCCAGAATGTCCCCACATTTCACTTGCAGAACTGGAGCGAATTCAAGCCCGAATTTGTCCTCGGAAAAACCGTCGCAGGCGTGACCGCTGGTGCGTCCACGCCCGACTGGGTCATCCAGGAATTCGTTCAGAATCTTCAGAACCTCTCATCCCCAAAATAAATAATCCTTTTCCCGCCGGAGGAGAAAAATCCATAGCTCCTTGCCGGGCAGGAAGATGGGGGGAGCAATCTGTTTTTCATGCTCGTTATTCTCCAATCCGTTGACTTGCCTCTTGCCGGATGGGCTATAATATATATGATAATCTATATCTTTTGGCAGGAATCAGGTTCTATCGTTATGACCAATCAGGAAACCGAACAAATTGAGGTTCTTCTCGTCGAGGATGACAAAGGCAGTTGCCTCCTCACCGAACGGACCCTGATGAGATCCGGTATTACCAGCCATGTCACGATGGCCCATGATGGCCTCGAAGCTCTCGCCATTCTCAGACAGCATGACAGATACAGTTCCTGTGTCAGACCCGATCTGGTCCTGCTCGACTTGAAGCTGCCCCGAATGAATGGCTACGAAGTGCTCGCTGAAATCCGAAAAGATCCCGCCCTCCGGCACATCCCCGTGATAATCCTCACCTTCTCCGTGTTCCAGGACGACATGCAGAAATGCTACGACCTTCAGGCCAACGGCTACATCTCCAAGCCCATCAACATGGAGCAGTTCAAAGCTCTCATCCACTCCCTCAAATCCGGCACTGTCAACGCCTGACCGGTTACAGGGTCCTGCCTCATTTCCGTGTTTTCCTTCGATCCTGTTATATATTAGCACCGTATAGAACGCCGAATTTATTCCAAGGATAATTTCATGGTTCAAAACAGACTGGGAATCCTGGCGGTAATCGCTATGGTGAGTATATCCTATGGGCAGAGGAAAGCGGATTCCGAGTCCATGAGCTGGCTGGATAACGGGCAGATCCGGCTGGGAGCGGATTTATCCATAGGCGGATCGATCACATATCTGGCCGACTCGAAAACGGGGGACAACATGATCAACAGTTATGACTGGGGGAGGCAGGTGCAGATGTCGTTTTATGCCGATCCCATCCCCTATCAGCCGGTGGGGACGGTTTTGAATGAGAACTGGAAATTCCTGGGATGGAATCCCATCCAGAGCGGGGACGGATACGGATTTCGCTCGAAGGTGCTGGAACATAGAAATACCAGTACGGAACTGTATGTGAAATGCATCCCGATGCACTGGCCTCTGAAAAATGTTCCCGGCGAATGCACCTTCGAATGCTGGTATGAACTGCACGACCGCGCGGTGCGGGTGCGTTGCCGTCTGAACAATAACCGGATTTGCGATAAAACCCAATACGAAGCTCGCGATCAGGAATTGCCTGCCGTTTATACCAACGGGCCGTATCACAAGCTGATGACCTATACGGGCGATAAACCGTTTACGGGGGAAGCGTGGACGGAAATTCCAAAAAAGCCTCACGGGCCGAAAGAGTTTCCCTGGTCCACATGGACAGCGACGGAGAACTGGGCGGCGCTGGTAAACGAAAAGAATTTTGGGCTTGGGGTATGGCACAGCGGGGTTTATCCATTTACGGGCGGTTTTGCCGGGGGCAAACCCGGCGCGGGGAGCGCCAAAGATTCGCCAACGGGTTATATTTCGCCCACGCAGCGGGAAATCCTCGATTGGAACATAGTGTATGATTACCAGTATGTTCTGATCGTCGATACTCTGGAGAATATTCGCCAATATGTATATCAGCATCATCGGGCAGCGGAAAAACCGTGTTTCACATTCAAGGACAGCCGTCTGCACTGGTTCTATCAAAATGCGAAGGATACCGGCTGGCCAATAAAAGGGCATCTGGATATTCGCGCCAAGAATGACAAGCCCATGCAGATTTTGAGCCCTTCGATGTGTTGGGAGGCGGACAAAAATCGTACATTGAGCATAACAGCGGCGGTTTCGGCGAATGATAAATTACAAGTACAGGGAAGAATATACTGGAGACCCCTGAAAGGCGTGTTTTCAGAGGAAAATTCCAAGGCCGTGACCTTCCCGGCGGATGGGGTGTTTCATACGACGAAGATTTCGCTCGAACATGACCGGTATCAGGGCATTTTGACTCAATTGCGGCTGGATCCCATACGATCCGGTGTCAAGGGTGACATCATCAAACTGCGCGAAGTAAAATTGGAGTAATTGTTCGCGGATTTTTGAATATTGAGTCTGGAATTTTGGAGAGATATTTTTATAATGCCGGGAGTCTTGATGATAGAATGCACCCGATAACTCGAGGCAACGATGAAAATACTCGCCGATGAGAATATCCCGTATGTCCAGCAGGTGTTTGGGAAGATGGGGAATGTCCGCTGTATGTCCGGCCGGGCAATGAGTCGGGCGGATCTGGCGGATGCGGAGGTCCTTCTGGTCCGCTCGATTACCAAAGTGAATGAATCCCTCCTGGAAGGGACCCCCGTCCGCTTTGTGGGCACCGCAACCATCGGGACCGATCATGTCGATGAAGCATACCTGGCCAGCCGGCAAATCACCTTTGTCAGCGCCGCCGGCTCCAATTCCAACTCCGTTTCGGAATATGTTGTAACGGCGATGCTGTTGTTGGCGGAACGTTTCGGCTTTACCCTGGAAGGTCGCTCTCTGGGTATCATCGGCGTCGGCAACGTCGGCTCCAAAGTTGAAAAAAAAGCCCGCGCCCTGGGCCTGAAGGTCCTGCCCAATGACCCCCCACTGCAGCGTAAAACCGGCGATACCCGTTTCGTATCCCTTTCGGAAGCGTTACAAGCCGATTTTGTCACCCTCCATGTTCCCCTGACCAAACAGGGGCCCGATGCCACTCATTACCTCCTCCGGGAGGAAAACCTCTCCGCTCTCAGGCCCGATGCCATCCTCCTAAACAGTTCCCGCGGCGCCGTAGTGAAAAATGCCGCCCTGAAAGATTATCTCAAAGCCGGCAAACTCCAAGCCGCCGTCCTGGATGTCTGGGAAAACGAGCCTCAAATCGACGTCGAGCTTCTGGAGCGGGTTGCCATCGCCACCCCCCACATCGCCGGCTATTCCCTCGATGGCAAAGTCAATGGCACGGTCATGCTCTACGAGGGATTATGCCGCTTCCTGGGGGTCAAAGGGGACTCGTTCACCTCCGAACGCCTGCTCCCGGCGCCGCCTGTGCCCGAGCTTCATTTCAACGGGAACGAAGTCGCTCCACAACAGCTCTTGCTCAAAGCCATGACGGCCATCTACGATATGCCCGCCGACGACCGCAATTTGCGGGCCGTTCTGCAGCAGCCTGACGCCGAGCGGGGCAAATACTTTGACCTCCTCCGCAAAAACTACCCCGTCCGCCGCGAAGCCCAGAACACCCGCCTCGTTCTTCGAAACGCCGCTCCATCGACCGTCGAAACACTTCGGGGTCTGGGTTTTACCGTCATTCCCGAATAACCCCTTTTTCTAGCGTTTTTTCCCGAAAGAAGATTGCTGAATCATCGCCTTCGTGCTACAATTCACCCTTGGATTTCAGGATGAAATATAAATGACAAAGCGATTTGTAACATGCTGTGGCACAAGGGATTAGAAATTGACTACCGAACAACGGATTGAAAACCTTTCCATTCTCGATGAACTCAAGGACTCCTACCTCAATTACGCGATGAGCGTCATTGTCAGTCGTGCTCTGCCCGACGTCCGCGACGGCCTCAAACCCTCCCAGCGGCGAATCCTCGTCGCCATGAACGACCTCAACCTTGGCCCGCGTTCCAAACACCGGAAATGCGCGAAAATCGTCGGCGATACCAGCGGAAACTACCACCCTCACGGCGATCAGGCCACCTACGGCACCCTGGTCCGCATGGCGCAGCCTTGGGCGATGCGCACCACCTTGGTGGACCCCCAGGGCAACTTTGGAAGCATCGACGATGACCCCCCCGCCGCCATGCGGTACACCGAAGCCCGCATGACGGCTGCCGCCACCGATATGATGGAAGACCTCAAACGCGAGACCGTGGACTTCGTTCCCAACTACGACGAAACCACCACCGAGCCGGTCGTCCTGCCCAGCAAATTCCCCAACCTTCTCGTCAATGGCTGCACCGGCATCGCCGTCGGCATGGCCACCAGCATCCCCCCGCACAATCCACGCGAAGTCTGCGATGCGCTCATCAAAATCATCGAAGAGCCGAACTGCGGCTTCCGCGAAATCATGGAAATTCTTCCCGGCCCCGATTTTCCCACCGGCGGCGTCATCTGCGGCCGCAAGGGAATCATCGACGGCTACACTCGCGGCCGGGGCATCGTCACCGTCCGCGCCAAGCTCCATACCGAGGAAACCAAAAAGAAAACCGCCGTCATCGTCGATGAAATCCCCTACCAGACCATCAAATCCCAGATCGTCGCCAAAATCGCCGAATGCGTCTCCGAAGGCATTATCCCCGAAATCTCCGATGTCCGTGACGAATCCGACCGCACCGGTCTCCGCGTCGTCATCGAATTGCGGAAAGATGCCGATCCCAATATCGTCATCAATCAGCTCTATAAATATACGCCCCTGCAAAGCTCCTTCAGCATCAACAACATCGCCCTGGTCAAAAACCGCCCCCAGACCCTCAACATCCGCCAGATGCTCCAGCTCTACATCGAGCACCGAAAAGAGGTCATCCGCCGGCGGACCCGCTTCCTCCTCCGCAAGGCCCGTACCCGCGCCCACATCGTCGAAGGCCTCCTCCTCGCTCAGAGCGACATCGATGAAATCATCAGCATCATCAAACGCTCCGTGAATCCCGAAGACGCCAAACTGAACCTCATGAAAAAGCCTCTTCGGCTCGTCGAGCACGCTACCCTCAAACGCATCCTTCCCGAAGCCTTTGTCCGCGAAAAAAGCACCGTCGATCAGTTTCTCACCGGCCCGCAGGCCGACGCCATCCTCGTCATGCAGCTCCAGCGCCTCACCGGCCTGGAAATCGAAAAACTCGCCCAGGAATACGCCGCCCTCTCCGAGGAAATCGCAGGCTACGAATCCATCCTCGCTCAGGAAGAGCTGGTCATGGACATCATCCGCGAAGACCTCTACGAAATGCGCGAAAAATACGGCAGCGACCGCCGCACCGAAATCACCGGCGAAATCGAGGAATTCAATATCGAAGACCTCATCACCGACGAGGAAGTCGTCGTCACCATCAGCCACGATGGCTATATCAAGCGCATGCCCATCGACATCTATCGCCGACAGGGCCGCGGCGGCCGGGGAATCCGGGGAAGCGACACCAAGGAAGACGATTTCATCGAGCACCTCTTCACCGCCTCCACCCACGATTACCTCCTCTGCTTCACCACCCGCGGCCGCTGCTACTGGCAGCGAGTGTACGATATCCCGCAGCTCTCCCGACAGTCCCGCGGCCGAAACATCGCCAATCTCCTTCAGATGGTTTCCGGCGAAAAACTCGCCGAAATTCTCCCCATTCGCCAGTTTGACGAACGCATGCTCGTCATGGCCACACAGAAAGGCACCATCAAGAAAACCCCTCTCTCCGCCTACAGCAATATCCGGCGAAACGGCATCAACGCCATCTCCCTCGAACCTGGTGACGATGTCATCGGCGCCCGCATCACCTCTGGAAAGGATGAAATCGTCCTGGGAACCCGCAACGGCATGGCCATCCGCTTCCATGAAAAAGACGTCCGCGCCATGGGCCGCGTCGCGCATGGCGTACGAGGCATCCACCTCAGCCCCGACGACCTCGTCGTCGATATGGTCATCGCGCAGTCCGACGCCAGCCTCCTCACCGTCTGCGAAAACGGCTTCGGCAAACGCACCCCCCTGGAAGAATACCGCAGCCAGCACCGCGGCGGCAAAGGCCTCATCAATATCAAAACCACCGACCGCAACGGCAAAGTCGTTGCCCTCAAAGCCGTCACCGACGAGGACGACCTCATGCTCATCTCCGCCAAAGGCATCATCATCCGCACCGGCCTTGACCAGCTCCGCGACATAGGCCGCAACACCCAGGGCGTCCGGCTCATCCGGCTCGACGAGGGCGATAAACTCGTCGCCGTTGCCCGCGTCATCAAGGAAAATGGCGAAGACTCCCCCGCCTCTGAAACACCACCCTCCGCCGACCCCGCGGATTCCGCCCCCCTGCCCGAGGATCCTTCGCAGGATTCTTTCGATATCGCTGAACCCTCGAAGGATATCGCCTCTCCGGACGATCCACAGAACGAATGATCCGCGGAAAGACAGGGCCTCGCCCCGCCGGCACGAGTTTCTACGCCCCGATTTTCTCCGGCGTCCGCCCGCTCTTCACCATCCGGTAAAATGTCTCGAACAGATAATTCGCGTCATGCGGCCCCGGCGACGCCTCCGGATGATACTGCACCGCGAACAAAGGCAGCGTATTGTGCGCAATCCCCTCCAGCGTCTGATCGTTCAGATTGATATGCGTCATCCGCACATCCGTCCGGTTCAGCGTCTCGATATCCACCGCGAACCCGTGATTCTGCGAGGTAATCTCCACCCGCCCCGTATCCAGATTCTTCACCGGCTGATTCCCGCCCCGGTGCCCGAACTTCAGCTTGTACGTCTTCCCGCCCAGCGCCTGGCCGATCAATTGAATCCCAAGGCAGATCCCGAACATCGGAATTTCCTTGGCAATCAGCTTCCGGATCGTCTCGATCAGATACGCGATCGGCTCCGGATCTCCCGGCCCGTTGCTCACGAAAATCCCCTCCGGCTTGTATTCCAGAATCTCCTCCAGCCTCGCCTGCGCCGGCAGCACGATCACATCGAATCCCGTCTCCACCAGGTTCCTTGCGATATTGTCCTTCATCCCGCAGTCGAACGCCGCCACCCTCGGCCGCTTCCCCTCCGCCTTCTTTCCGCCTCCCGTCAGCTCCACCGGCCCCGCGAATTTCGATTCGAATCCCTTCTCCCACGCCCCGTTGTGACTACCCGTCACCTCGCACACCAGATCGATTCCCACCAGCCCCTTCGACGCCCGCGCCATCCCCACCAGCTTCTCATCCTCCAGAATCTCGCTCGACAGCACCCCCTTCATCGCCCCCGAAATCCGCAGTTTCCGCGTCAGCGCCCGCGTATCCACATGCGAAATCCCCACCACACCGCTCTCCTTCAGGTACTCATCCAGCGACTTTTCCGCCCGGAAATTGCTGTACCGCAGGGCGACCTCCCGCACCACGAATCCCGCCGCCTGCACCTTCCCGCTCTCCACATCCTCCCGGCAGATCCCGTAATTCCCGATCAGCGGGTATGTCATGGTAACGATCTGCCCCCGGTAGCTCGGATCCGTCAATATCTCCTGGTACCCCATCAGGCTCGTATTGAACACCACTTCCCCTTCCGTCGTGCCCGCTGCCCCGAAATGCTCCCCCGTAAACACCGTCCCGTCCTCCAGAGCCAGTTTCGCGATCTGTTTTACTGTCATGTACATGCGTTTGTAACCTGTGCGCAAAAAAAATTGGCAAATTCAACCAT
>CAZOTP010000109.1:0-10055 GCA_964582655.1 uncultured Pirellulales bacterium
AGGCGAGAGGGGGGGCTTAGCCGGGGCCCTTGGAGGAATCGAAACAGAAGGCAGCGCGACGGGCATGGAACCGGCAGAAGCCGAACTGGCAGGCGCAGGAACAGGGTAAGCGGGGGCTGACGGAGCAGATTTCTTCGAAAAGCAATGGTCGGAAAGCGCACGAGTGGCAGATTGGGCAAGAATCTGGCCGGACCACCCAAAAATAATCGCCAATAGTATCGCCTTCCATACTGCCATCAGTGCCTCCGGGCGGGCAGGCTATCCATCCTTATTATACACGGTTATGCCCATCAGGCCAGTGGGAGGGTGTGAAAATTGCCGGAAAACCGATGTAGGGTACCGTCTTGCAATGGGATAACATCGAGCCTATAATACAGAGTTTATGACCAGCCCCCAGGAGAAAAAATTCCGGCTGTTGCGTGCGTACATGGCACGTCACCCTGTCTGGTGCACGTGGCAGGTGACGTACCGCTGCAATTTTCGGTGCCGGTTCTGCCACTATTGGCGGGATCCCATGGGGGCGCAGCCCGAAACAACCCTGGAGCAGTTTGAAGAGGGGTCGCGGAGCCTGGCGCGGTGGGGATCACTGCTGATTTCGCTGGCCGGAGGCGAGCCGCTGCTGCGGGAGGACCTGACCGAGGTGGTCCGGGCGGTGGGGCGATGGCATTTCCCCTTTATCACCACCAACGGCTACCTGGCGAATGAATCTCTCGCCAGCGAGCTCTTCGAGGCGGGGCTGTGGGGCGTTTCAGTGAGCATCGACTACGCCGACGCCGAAAAACACAACGCCGCGCGGGGCGTCAAGGATGCCTTCGAGCGGGCCGAACAGGCCCTCGAGGTTTTTTCGCAGGCCAGGCGGTACGACTGGCAGCGGGTGAACCTGATGGCCGTTCTTCTGGATGACAATCTCGAGCAGGTGGAGGGTCTGTTGCGGCTGGCCGCCAGGCACGATGCCTATTTCATGATTCAGAACTACAGCGCGTTAAAAACGGGCAGCACGAAATTCCGCCACGCGCAGGGCGGTGTCAGCGCAGCGCTGCTGGATCTCAAGCGGCGCTATTCGAATTTCCTGAGCAATCCGCTGTTTCTGTCTCGCTTCGATCAGGCGCTCAACGGCGGTGTCCCCCACTGCGCGGCGGGCCGGGCGTTTTTCAACATCGACAGCACTGGTGATATCGCCATCTGCGTGGAGAACCGCTCGCATCCGATCGCGAATTTGTTCCAGGACGATATTCACGACATTTCGAAGCGGCTCCGAGCGGCCGGAGGCCGGAATACCTGCCAATGCTGCTGGTACAACTGCCGGGGCGAAGTCGAGAGTCTCTATAACCTCTACGGACTGGTGAAAAGTCTGCCGACGTGGATTTTCGACCGAGGCCGGCCGATGAAGCGGCAAAGCATGTCCGCGAGCAGGGAGAGGCGTTGCGCCTTACAATCCATATGACCCGGGAACAACATCATCATCGAAAGCAGAAGCGGCTGGCCCGCCGGCAGTATTTACGGGCCGCGGCGATAGGGACGCTGGGATTCTGCACGGCGTACGCGGTGGATGAGGAGGGCAAGCGTCCGGAATGGGTGGAAATCGTCAGGACGGATCTGGTTCTGCCGGGACTGCCGCAGGGGTTTGAAGGGGCAAGGCTGATTCAGGCGAGCGACCTGCACTGCAGCGCCACGGTGAGCGAGGAATACCTCAGACGCTGCATCCAGCGGATCAACCGCCTTCATCCCGATCTGATTGTCCTGACCGGGGATTATGTGACCTACGACCGGGCGGGCCGCTATCAAAGGAAAATTGTCGAACTGCTGGGGCGGCTGCGGGCCAGGCTGGGGGTCTTTGCGAGCCTGGGAAACCATGATTATACCCGCCCGGCGCTCTTGCAGTATCTCAGCGAAGGAATGGCCGCGCAGGGAATCCAGGTGCTCCGGAATTCGATCTGCACGGTGGAATCGGGGAAGGACCGCATTCAAATTGTCGGGTTGGGCGATTTGTGGAGCGAGGATTTCCATCCCCGAAAAGCGTTCGAGGGGGCTTCGCGCGGAGTGCCGACCCTTGCCCTGAGCCACAATCCCGACACGATGGAAAGCCTCCGACACTTCTCGCCGGATGTGGTTTTAAGCGGACACACCCACGGCAGCCGGGGCAGGCTGCGCCTCCTGGCGCCCATCCGCAACCGCCAGTATTATGCCGGCCTGTTCCAGGTGGGGACCAAGCAATTGTATGTGAACCGGGGGCTGGGGCGACTGGGGCGGATTCGATGGAACTGCCCGCCCGAAATCACGGTCTTTACCCTTTGCTCCAAACCGGCGGCGCCCGCAAAAATCGCCCAGTGATTTTTCCCCCCGCGCTCTTGTGAGAGACAAACGCGGCCGGTATAATCCTTTTCGCGATGCAGATTCAGATTCGATTCAGAGGTGTAGAACATGAGCTCCAGCGTTGCCGTATTGATTCCCGCCGGGGGCGCCAGCCGGCGCTTTGGCGGAAAAACAAAAAAACAATTTGCGGAAATCGACGGCCGGGCGGTCTTCCTGCGGACCATCGAGCCGTTTGCGGATCACCCGGACGTGAAACAGATCATCATGGCGATTCCCCCGGAGGATGAGGAACTCTTCCAGATCAAATGGAGCGCCAAGCTGGATTTTTACGGCGTAAAAGTGGTTCATGGCGGCGCGGAACGCTATGAAACCGTGCGGAACATGCTTGCCGCCGTGAAGAGCGAAATGCAGATGATCGCGCTGCATGATGCGGTGCGGCCCTGCGTGACGCGGGAGCAGATCGACGCGGTGTTCGCGGCGGCCGAAAAACACGGCGCCGCCCTTCTGGCGCACCGTATCGTCGGAACGGTCAAAAAAGTCGATCCCGACCTGAACGTGCTGGGAACGGTGGACCGCAGCGGCTTGTGGGAGGCGCAAACCCCTCAGGTGTTCAAACGCGACATCCTCTTCAACGCCTATGAACAGATCGGGAAAATCCAGGATCCGATCACCGACGACGCCCAGCTTGTCGAGGCGACCGGGGGAAAGGTGAAGATCGTGGAAAGCGATCCGAGCAACATCAAGATCACCAGCAAGACGGACCTCGCCGTCGCCAAGGCGATTCTCGGCGCCCGCGAAGAGAAAAAACCCAAAGGCTACCAGGGCCCCTGGGGCGCCGAACAGGGATGGTAAACCAAACAACCTGACGATCCCTTTGCGAATTCAAAACATAAAGTTGCGAGGCAGTTATGGCAGAAGAACGGTTTTCCAAACGTCAGTCGATTCAATTCGGCTGGGATACGATGAAAAATCATTTCTGGTTCTTCATCAATGTATTTTTAATTGTGATTGCGGTGCAAATGGTGCCGATTCTATTGGGCGAAATAGACGGACCGGCCGCGTATCTTGTTCTTCCGGTGAATCTTCTGGTCATGATTGTCGGTCTTGTGCTGCAGATGGGAGTCATCAAAATCTGTCTGAAGTTCTGCTCCGGGATTCCGGGGGAGCTGTCGGATTTGCTCTCCTGCTTTCCGCTGTTTTTTCGATTTCTGATCGGACAGTTTTTATATAATCTGCTGATTATGCTGGGATTCTTTCTGCTGGTTGTTCCGGGGATTTACTGGGCGATCAAATACCAGCTTTTCAGCTACCTGATCGTGGAGGAGGGCATGGGCCCCGTCGAGGCAATGGAAAAAAGCGGACAGATAACCCGGGGAGCCAAATGGGATTTGTTCGTGTTTGCGATTCTTCTGGGCCTGATCAACCTGGCCGGACTGCTCTGCCTTTACATCGGGCTGCTGGTGACGATTCCCGTAAGCATGATAGCCATGGCGCATATGTACAAAACGCTGCGGTGGCGCTATGAATCCGAACAGCTTCCGCCGGCCGAAGAACCCCTCTCCTAAACCATTCCGTACTCTGGCCGGTTCAATTCGAGCGGATTCCCCGAACCAATTTTCTCGGGCCGCGGAAGGGACTCTTTATATGTCCCTGGATTTGTTTTTCTCCATCTCGTCGATCCGCTGCTGCATGTCCTTCTGCTGTTTTTCCATCTCTTCAAGACGTTTGAGAAGGTCCTGGATCTGGTTGTCCAAATCGGGCGGCATGGGAATCCCCTGTCCGCCGCCGAAAGGAATGCGAAGATCGAAGTTGTAATTCCGGGCGGATTGTCGTGCGGAATACAAAGAATTTTTTGCCGCTTCGCGATAGACGTCGGGCAGATCATCGAGTTTGTTTACGGTCGTGCTGTATTGCTTGTTGTTGGTTTTGTCATGTACGCGGATTTGCGTGTTCGGCTGGTTGGGATTGCCCTGGATGGTGATTTCGAGGTCATTGCCGTTGCTGCTGATGCGATAGGTGAAGATCTGCTGGTAGTGTTTTCCGAAGAAATCGCGAAGGTCGGGAATGTCCTGGAAGGGAATCTGCTGCCAATCCTGATCGTCCGGGTTCATGCGGAACATGCGACCGGGGCGCAGGGGTTGCGAAGCGGCGGTTTCTTCGGGGTATTTCCAGGACTGACTCGCCGGCGCCGCTTCCAGTGAAGCGGAAACGGTTTTTTTCTGGCCCAGATGAATCAGGCCGATCTGAATTTCCGCGCCGACGCCCGCCTCCAGAATCCGCTGGACGAACGCGTCATACCCCTGGACGGGTGCCCCCTGAATTTCATACAGGACATCGTCTTTGTCGATGCCGGCTTTATCGGCCGGACTGCCGGCAACCACGTTGAGGACAAGCAGCCCTGCGGCGGAATCGAGCTGAATGTGCTTGGCGAGCAGATCGGGCAGTGGTTCGCGGGCGAGCCGGACGCCCAGAAACGCCGTCGGTTTGGCCGGATTCGCGGCCGTTTCCTCGGCGAATGCAGCCTGCCCCAATACCAGGGCCGTCAGCAGAAAAGCAAGCCCAATCGTTTTTCCTGTCGTAATCATCATCAATCTCCTGATTGTAATGGGTTTTATCGCGCTTATAGATCGCCGGAGTAACTGGCCAGCCCGATGGCGCCGTCGGATCGGGGCGATTCAATCATCCACTGGGTACCGGAAGGATCGGTGTAGGTGTACCAGTCCAGTTGATTCGGATGCGGGTGAATCAGACGCGGACCGGAAATCGCAGGCGCATCCTTCGGCGGAATCGGCTCCGCCGCAACGGCACGATCGTTTTTCGCGACGATCGGCTCGGAAGAATGCCGCAAAGGAATCGCCGCTTCCGGTTTTCTGTAGAAATGCAATGCGCCCATCCCCAGCAGAAATCCGGCGGCAAGCGAACCGGCCGCCCGAAACAGGGAGGTCCAGCGAATATTCCGCCGGCGGACTTTCGTCGGATGATGCTGCGCCGCCGCCCGCTGAAAGATGGTTTCAAACGATGCGCCTTGGTCAAGGATTTCCTGGGTAAGAGTTTGTTTCGAGAGCCGGTCAAGCTGCTGAAGCTGGTGGAAGAGGAT
This sequence comes from uncultured Pirellulales bacterium, assembly GCA_964582655.1. Taxonomy (GTDB): domain Bacteria; phylum Planctomycetota; class Phycisphaerae; order Sedimentisphaerales; family SM23-30; genus CAZOTP01. Next base: position 5,411 of record CAZOTP010000109.1, read on the forward strand.
TCGCGCATCGGTATTGGACTTCAGCTCTTTCTCGAGCAGCCTCTCTTCAGCGGGGGTGATTTCGCTGTCGATTCGTTTGCCGATTAAAATTTCCAGCATGTCGGGATTCATGTTCGGGGCACCTTATCATTCTGTTTCCCGCTCAGACGGTTGGCCAGCATCCGCCGGGCCCGCACCAGACGGATCTGCACTGTCGTGATGGGCACATCCAGCTCTTCGGCAATCTGAGCGTAACTTTGATCTTCCATGTACTTCAATAGAAACACCTCGCGGTACTTCTCGGGCAGCTCCCCGACCGCCTCCAGCAGCCGGTCGTGCTGTTCCCGCAATACCATCTGCTCCATCTGGCTGCCGGTCTGGGCCGGGTCTTTCGGCTCGGCGGGCAAATCGGCCAGCTGAACGATTTTTTTCCGGTTCTGCTCACGCCACGCCAGGGCGGCATGCCGCGCTACGGTCGCCAGCCAAGGCCGGAAACGCTCGGGTTCACGCACGGTATGAATCTTCTGCAGGACAATCAAGCAGATGTTCTGCAACACGTCATCCACCTCGTGAATATTCCCTAACACGTTATACGCCAGGCCTTTAAGCCAGTTCCAATGCGCCTCCAGAAGCCTCTGGACGGCTTGGACATCGCCGCAGCGGGCCTGTGACACCAGCGCTGTTTCGTTGTATGTTTCCTTCCACTGTGCCATATATGGGTTACTACTATTATAGAGGCGGCGGGTTCTTTCTTCATACACACCCCCCGATTCCGCCTTGACAGAACCTTCCGCACAAGCATAATATAACGGTTGAAAGCAGTGTATATGAAAACCTGGCAGCGGTTCCAGATTATTGAGGGGATTATAGGACCCGGCTAACCCCCGGCGGGAAGTTTCCGTATATCCAGCCCCGGGGTTTTTGCACTCCGGGTTTTTTTTATGACCCCGTTTGTTCGACTTCACCTGGCGCGGCGGTCCAGGAAAAGGATGTGAATGATGACTGTTCGACGAACCACCATAAAACCCGGCCAGACCGTGGAAATGTATGACACCACCCTTCGGGACGGGACACAGGCCGAGGGAATCGCCTTTTCCCTGGTGGATAAGCTCCAAATCGCCGAAAAACTGGATGAGTTCGGCATCGATTACATCGAAGGGGGATATCCCCTCAGCAACGCCAAGGATTTCGCGTTTTTCGAAGAGGCCCGAAAACGAAAATGGAAACACGCGAAAATCGCCGCGTTTGGAATGACCCGCAAGAAAGCTGTCAAGCCCCAGGATGATCTCTGCTTGCAGGCCATGCTCCAGAGCCGCGCCCCCGTGGTGACCCTGGTGGGCAAAGCCTGGGATATGCAGGCGAAAAAGGTCCTGGGGGTCACCCTGGAAGAGAATCTGGACATGGTGGCCGATTCCATCCGCTACCTCAAGCGAAAAGGCCGGGAGGTGTTTTTCGACGCGGAACACTTCTTCGACGGCTATCAGGAAAATCCGGTGTACGCCATGAAGGTGCTCCAGACTGCCGCGGAAGCCGGGGCGAAACGGCTGATTCTCTGCGACACCAATGGCGGCGCCATGGTCGATCAGGTGGAACGTATCGTCGCGGAGGTCTGCCGCCAGACCGGAGCCCCCGTGGGCATTCATACGCACAACGACGGAGGCCTGGCCGTGGCCAACAGCCTGGCTGCCGTCCGCGCCGGCGCCTGCCAGGTGCAGGGAACCATGAACGGTTTCGGCGAACGATGCGGAAACGCTGATCTCTGCACCATTATCCCCAACCTGATTTTGAAAATGCAGCGCCATTGTGTTTGTGAAAAGTATCTCACCAAACTGACCGAAGTCTCGCGATACGTCTATGAGCAGGCGAATCTGAATCTCCCCCTCAACCAGCCCTATGTCGGAACCTCCAGTTTCGCCCACAAAGGCGGGATGCACGTGCACGCCGTCCAGAAAAACACCCGCTGCTACGAACACGTCGATCCCGAAACCGTGGGAAACAGCCGACGCATCATCATCAGCGAGCTTTCCGGCGCGTCCAACCTGCTGGCCAAGAGCGAAAAACTCGCGATGCTCCAGGATAAAACCCTCGTCCGCAAAATTCTCGAGCATATCCAGGACCTGGAGCATCAGGGATACCAGTTTGAAACCGCCGAGGCGAGTTTCGACCTGATTGTCCGGAAATTCATGGGGCATTATCACCGGTTCTTTGATCTGGATCACTACCGCACCGTGATTCTCAAGGGCGACGGAAGAACCGCCGTCAGCGAGGCGATCGTCAAGGTGATGGTAAACGGAAAAACCGAGCATCATGTCGCTGAGGCCTTCGGCCCGGTCAACGCACTCGACGCCGCCCTGCGAAAAGCGCTCGAGCCGCATTACCCCGCCATCCGGAAGATGCAGTTGATGGATTACCGCGTTCGCGTCGTGAATTCCAGGCAGGCCACCGCCGCGAAGGTCCGCGTCGTCATCGAATCCCGCGATGCGGACCATCACTGGGGAACCATCGGCGTCTCCGAAAACATCATCGACGCCTCCTGGCAGGCCCTGGTGGACAGCTTCGAATACAAACTCCTCCGCGATGAGGAACAGGGAGCCTCTCGCCGAAAAACAAAATAATCTCGATCCCGCGAAGAAACGAAATCCTTGCCATGACCCTGTTGCCCTCTTCGAACGCCCCCTCCAAACACAATCTGCTCTGGCTCTGCGCCGCCTCGGCCGCGATGGCCTTCGGTCTGAATGTAACCAGCGTCGCACTGCCCTTCATCCTCAAGCACCTGGGAGGCACCGACGGCGATGTCGGACTGTGCATCGCCCTGAACACCGGAATCTACGCCTTGTTCTGCCTGGGCACGGCGTTTCTGCTGGACCATCTTGTTCCCGCCCGAATCACACGCTTTGGCGCAGCGGGCATGGGACTGGCGGTTCTGGCCATGGGGGCCGTGGTGCTGTGGCATTCCCGCAGAGCGGAGTCGTTTTCGCCGATTCCCTGGATGCTCTGGTTTTACGCCTTTCACGGGGCCTGCACCGCGTTTTACTGGCCCTATCTGATGGGGTGGGTTTCCATCGGATACGAGGGAAAACAGCTCAGCCGAAGGCTGGGGTTCTATAATATCTCCTGGTCGCTGGCGGGGTGCCTCGGTCCGTTCTTAGGCGGGGTTCTGGTCCAGTTCAGCCCGCTGCTTCCCCTGGCGATTACGGTCCTGACCACCGCGTTCAGTGCCTTCTGCGTCCTGAAAGCCGGGCCGGCCCCCTCGGTCCAAAAAACTCCCCCCACGGCGGAGTCCGACATCATCACCATTCATCCGGCCCTCCGGCAATTCCGCTGGATTGCCCTGATCGGTTTGTTTCTGGGGCATGTGATTCTCTCGCTGGTCCGCAGTCAGCTCGGGCTGTACATGAAGTTCGATCTGGGATTTCTGGAAAAATCCTATGGCCTGGTGATTACCTTCCAGGCCCTGACGGTGTTTCTGGCCAATGCCGTCGTGGGGTGGACGCATTTCTGGCATTTCAACCGGATTCTCTACGCTCTGTTTATTGCCGCCCTGCTGGTCAGCGTCGGGATCATCACGCAAACGACTCACTTGTCCGGATTCATGATTTCCTGCTCCCTGCTGGGGATGTGCGTGGGATTTCTCTACTCCTCGCACATGTATTACGGCGTCTCCGGCGGACAGCGAAGGTCGGCGCGCATGGCCATCCATGAAATCGCGCTGGCGGCAGGATACTTCACCGGCTCTCTGGGAGGCGGATATCTCAGCGATCATTTCAACCGCGTCTGGCCGTACTGGTTCGGTTCCGCCGTGGTGCTCCTGGGTGCGGCGGTGCAAATGGGCCTCTGGTTTAAACTGCGACGAAAACCCGGTTCCCCGCCCGCGGTCTGAGCGCCCCCGTCAGGGCGCGGCCGCGGAAGGAGCCGAAGGCGGCGCCGGCTTCCGGAGAAGCTGAGAAATCTGCTTTTTTACAACGCTTTGGAAAAAAGGCGATAATCCCGCGTGGACATGCCGGACAATCCCCTCCCTGTCGATCAGAACCGTCTGGGGAATGCCTTTCACCAGATACAGGTTTCCGATTTCCCCCTGGCCGTCTTTGGCGACGGTCAGTTTTAATCCGGTTTTTTGCAGGAAGCTCTGGATTTCTTCATCGGTTTCCCCCTGATTTACCGCAAAGCTGACACCGGCCGAAGAATCCACCGTTTGCATGATCTCTTCGATCATCGGAAGCCCCCGTCGGCAGGGCCCGCACCACGACGCCCAGAAATCCAGAACCACAATCTTGCCCTTCAGTTCCGAAAGTTTCTTTTTCGTTCCATCCAGAAACTCCAGCGAAAAATCGGGCGCGGGTTTTCCTTCCAGAGGATGGGGGCCTTCATCGCCCAGGTATCGCGCCTTCCGGCTGCCGGGAGGCGGGGAAAATTGAAACGTCGTGGCGGGCAGTTCCCCGTTCAACGATTCCGTCTGGAACTCCCAGACAATTTCCACCCGAGGCTGGCCGGAGTCGGCCGGGGGATTCACCGTGATCACCATCCGTTTCACAGGAAATTCCGTTTCACCGGTCCCCGTCCAGATTTCCCAGTCAAAATCCGTATGCCGGATCTTCAGGCGCCGAGCGGATGAGTCGGCGAATTTTTCTTCCCCCGCGGTATGGCCGGATTGATTGAGTGTCAACAG
>CAZOTP010000110.1:0-10042 GCA_964582655.1 uncultured Pirellulales bacterium
CATTCTTTTATTGAGCGGGAAGAATTGGAGTTAAAAAAACAAGATTATAAAAATTGGGCAGATAATAACGGACAAAATGTCAGGGGTGTTTTTTGCGGAAAGTTATCAAATCCGCGAAGGGGAGCGGGGAGAAAGCTGAGGGAATGGGGACGGTGGAGGCGGGAATTGAGTTGGTGTCAGGTCAGAATTCCAGATTCAAGGCGTTGCAAAGGAATTTCATAAAGGGTTTGGCGGCCGCATAGGAGGCGGCTACCCGTTTGACCAGGTCGGGGCGGTAAAGATCCTTTAATCCCATATCGTGCAGACCCAGGAATTCCTTTCGCTTGATATCCTCCATCAGGGGATGGTCGGGATCGAAGCCTCGAGGGGGGCGAGTCAAGGCGTCGCCTGTGATTTCCCAGACGTGCCGAAAACGGGCATTGTCACGGGCGGTTCGCCAGGTTCTGGGGGATTCCGCGATTTGCTGACGGATTTTTCCCAGCGATTCGGCATCCGGCTTCCACATTCCCACGGCCAGCCAAAACTCCCCCGGTTCCATGTGCAGATAGAAGCCCGGCGCATGAATATCGTCGGCTCGTTCGTGGCGGAACTGAACGCCGACATTGGTTTTGTAGGGCAGCTTCGAAGAGGTGAAACGGATATCGCGATAGGGTCGCATCATCGAACCGCCGACCCTGGAGTCACTGACGAGGATGTGCGGAGAGATGTCATCGATTCGGGGTGCGATGTCGCGGATGAAGGCCAGAACAGGCTCGCGGACCGCGGTTTCATAGCGGGCCTTGTTTTTTTCGAACCACGCGCGGTTATTCTTTCGCTTGAGTTGTCCGAGAAACTGCATCAGGCCTGTATCAAATCCTTGAAAGTCCATCCTGCGATCTCCATACAGATACTCTATTCTATGATCAAAGCGGGCTTGCGGCCACCAGCTTTTTCAGGAGTACCTGTTGTTTGATCATTAAGGCGAGAGCCTGTATCCTGCGAGGAATCGGCTGATTATGCCTCGCGTTTGAAACCGCGTTTTTATGGCGTTGAAAGGTCGGGTTTGTTTTTTGCGGAGGGTTGGGAGGATTGCGCAGAGGAGGAGGGTGAGGGTGGAAGGTTCGGGGACGGTGAGGGAGTGGTCGGAGTTGATGGCGGAGCCGGGGATGGGGGGGAGTCCGAGGAGGTCGAGTGCGAGGTTGGCGGCGTCGCCATTGCGGATGGGCTGGAGGAGGTCTGTATAGGGGGGGCGTGTCCCCAAGGGATCGAGTCGTTCATCGGGATTGAGTGCGTAGAGGTCCGCGCCGGGAGCGGCGTTTTTCCCCCAGACGTAGAAGGGGACGGTGTAGTTGAGTGGATTGGAGGCGGTGGAGTGGTTAGTGCCGCTGCCGCCATGGTCGGCGGTGAGGATGATATTGGTAGTGTCCAACAGGGAGGGATTGGCGGTGACGAAATTGAAGAGCTGGCCGAGGTAGCCATCGATGGCGATGAGTGCATTGTTGTAGGCCGTGCTTCCCCATCCGTTACTGTGGCCATAGGTGTCGCCTTCGGTGAAGTGGAGAAGGGCGAAATTCGCGGGGCTGGCGGTCATATTGGTTATGAACTGGGTGGTGAGAGAAGCGGATGATGCGAAGTACTGGTAGAAATCGAGTTTATCCCGGCCATTGTCGGGGCCTGTGGTGTCGGGTGCGCCGTTGACAGTGTTGTAGGAGGTATCGAAGAGGCTGAATTTGGTTTTTGTGGCATAGACGGCGGTTTGAAGGCCATGGTCGTGTGCCACGTCGAAGATGCTGGGGACGTAGGAGCCTTTGTTGGAGTGGATGGTTTGTGACGGGGAGGGATCGGAATTACTAGTCCAGGCGTGGCCATTGCCGGAGACGCCATAGATGCCGCGGCCGGTCATCTCGGTGACATGGTTCGGAAGGGTGACGGTTACATCATAGTCTGTTCTGGCGTTGTTGGTCCATGCGCCTTCGGTCTGGAAGCGTTTGAAGTTGGGCAGGAGATTGGAGTCGATGAGATTCTGGACGTAGCTGGAGCCGCCGCCATCGATGCTGATGACGAAAACGTGCTGAGCGGGGGCGGGCACGGCGAAGAGCGAGGAAGGAATCGTAAGGGCGAGAAAAAGGATGAACAGGTGAAACGGAAATGAATGAAATAAATAGAAACTCTTTGTATGCAAAGAAGTTCTCATCTCTCAATCTCCTGGTTGTTGTTCAAACAATACAATTATTGTAAAGGAAAACCAAGGGGGCTGTCAAGGCTATTATGCACTCTGTTAGTATTTGCAAACAAAGGGTTTATGAGATTCAGGTGTGACTATCAAAGGGCCGTGAGAGTGATTTTATTGGGTAATCCGGTTTCGGAGGAAACCATCGAGGAGGAAGAGGCGTGCGGTTTGAGCGGCTTTGGAACGCATTTCGAGCCAGCCTTGTTCGGAGTAGTAGGCGGAGTGGGGGTTAATGAGGAGTCGGCCCTGGAGCCAGGGAGCGTCGCCTCGCCAATCGCGGAGGAGGGTGTGGTCCAGGGGCGGTTCTGAGGGGAGGACGTCGAGGTAGGCGCAGGCGAGATGGCTGGAGCGGAGGGCATCTTCGAGGACGTCGAGGTTTTCGAGGATGGGACCGCGGGCGGTGTTGACGAGGGATGCGCCGGATTTCATTTTACGGAAGAAGTCTGCATTGATCATTCCGCGTGTTTCATCGCTGAGGGGGCAGTGGATGCTGACGATGTCGGACTGGGCAAGGAGTTCATCCGGATGATAGACGCGGGAGTATCCGACGGCTTTTTCATGGCCGGAGGGCTGATAGGGGTCGTAACCGAGGATGCGGCATCCGAAGGGTTTCATGCGGTTGACGACGGCGGTGCCTATGCGTCCGACGCCAATGAGTCCAAGGGTGAGGCAGGAGGTGCGTTGGTGGGGTATGAGGAGATTTTCCTGCCAGCCGGAGGGGTAGAAGCGGCACTTGCGGTCGTAGAGGGAGATTTTACGGATGATGTTGAGGATCATGGCGCAGGCGGCATCGGCGACTTCCTCGGTGCCATAGTCTGGGGTGTTGCAGAAGGGGATGTTTCGTCGGGTGAGGGCGGGGATATCGATGGCGTCGTAGCCTACGCCGTAGCGGACGACGATTTTGCAGTTGTTCAGGAGTTGGGCGGTGGCTTCATCCACGTGCCAGTGCCAGACGAGGATGGCGTGGACCTGTCGCCAGGGCGTTTTGTTTTGTTCGGCGTCATGCCAGTCGGGGAGGAAGATGAATTCCGCTTCGGGGAAGGCGTTTTGTTCCAGATCCGCAGGGGGTACGATATGGTCGGTGATGCCGATGAGGAATTTTTTCATAGGATTTTGTTTTACCCTGGATAGAGGGCTTTTTTTATGGCGGCGATGTGGGCGGGGGTGGTGCCGCAGCAGCCGCCTATGATGTTTGCGCCTGCCTCAACGAGCCGGAGGGCTTTTTTGGCCATCTGATCGGGGGTTTCCTTGAAGAGGGTTTTTCCGTCTTCCAAGACGGGCATTCCGGCGTTGGGCATGGCGATGATGGGGGTACCGGGGGCGGAATGGCGGATGATTTTGATGATGTCAATCATGTGATCGGGGCCTGTGCCGCAGTTGGCGCCGAGGATGTCGGCGCCGGCGTCAAGGAGGGTTTTGGCAAATCGTTCGGGGGTGACGCCCATCATGGTGGCATATCCGCCCGCGGACTGGGGGTCGAAGGTGAAGCTGGCAATCACGGTAAGGCGGGTGAATGTTTTCGCGGCTTTGAGGGCGGCGAGGGCTTCTTCGAGGGCGGTCATGGTTTCGAGGATGACGGCGTCGGCGCCGCCCTGCTCGAGGGCGATGATCTGCTGGGCGAAGGCGTCGATGAAATTCTGTTCGGTTTCCGTGCCCAGGGGTTCCATGAACTGGCCTGTGGGTCCAACGCTGCCCAGAACGAACTGGGTATCGCAGGCGACTTCTTTGGCCAGGGCGGCGGCGGCATTGTTGATCTCGGCGACTCGGTCCTGGAGGCCATAATGCTGGAGTTTATAGCGGGTGCCGCCGAAGGAGTTGGTTTCGACGATGTGGCTGCCGGCAAGTCGATACTGCTTGTGGATGTCTTTGACGATATCGGGTTTTTCGAGGCACCAAAGCTCGGGGCACTGGCCGGGCAGCATCCCCCGGGCCTGGAGGAGTGTGCCCATGGCCCCGTCGCAGAGGAGAATTCGACCATTTTTCAGCGTTTGCAGCAGCGTGTTCATGCCATGTACCTCGGAAGTTGAAAACCAGGGGGTATGGTACAGCCGGGAGGGGGGAAAGACAAGGGAAAAGGGGCTGAACCCAGGTCCAACCGGGGAAAAAGGATTGTGGATAGTTTCATTGACGTGGAGGGGGGGATCCAGTATAATAAAATCCGCAATTCAGCCGATAGATAGTGTATCGTTCGGAACATCAGGTCAACCCAAACCGCCGGATGGAAAGGAGCCAGTCATGGAAGGAAACGAACCCAAACGGGGATTGCCGCCGATCAACATGGGCAAACCCGAAGAGAAAATAACCGGTGAGGATTTGTTCGCGGAGGAAGGCGGGGAAAGCCGGGTGCAGGCATCGAGCCGGATCCGGACGTTTGAAAGTTCCTCGAAACTGGTGAGCACGGGCAGCCGGACCTTCAAGAGGACGTTGAATAAAAACGGGGAGGGGGCGACCCGGGTTCGGACCTTCAATGCCAAGCTGAATCCGCCTTCGCTGAGTTTTCTGGATGACCAGATTAACGAATGGCTGGATGAGAATCCGGATGTCGAGGTCAAGCTGGTGGAAACGACCATCGGGACGTTTGAGGCGAAGAGACCGGAGCCGCACCTGATTGTCATGGTGTGGTATTGATCGAAAGGGGATTTTTGGCGCCGGTGAAAAACAGGGGGTTGAACTTGACAGGCCGGATGAAATTTCGTACCATCCCGTTCTCCGGCCATTTTGAAATCATGCAGGAACCTGGTTGTAAAGCGATGAAACGATCGAACCGATGCATTCAGTGGGGCTTATGGGGACTTGCCGGAATTTTAACGGTCATCACCGGGTGCGGTGGAGGGGGGATGAAAAAGCCCGGGATCGAGGATCTGGAGGATGAGCGTCTGACGGTTCGGATTCGCGCGATCAAGTGGGCCGGGGAGGAGAAGGTGGAGGCGGCGGTGCCGCTTTTGGTGGATCGGCTGGAGGAACAGGATGAGTCGGTGCGATTTTTCGCGATTGGATCTCTGGAGCGAATCACGGGGACGGATCAGGGGTATGATTACAAATCGGGAGCGTCGCAGCGGGCGGAAGCGGTGAAACGATGGCGTGCCTGGTTGAAGGATCGCGGAGCGAATTCCCCCGTCTCCGCTCAGGAGTGAACCATGGAATGCAGCAAGCCAAACGCATCGCCGGGGCATATTGAAATCCGGATTCTCGCGTGTCCGTCGCATCTGTGTATTGCCCGGGCGGCCGTACGTCAAACGTGCGCGGTATTCGGGATGGGGGAGAAGGATATGGATGCGGTGGTGCTGGCGCTGGAGGAGGCGATGACGAATGTGATTCGTCACAGTTACGGGGGTGCGTGCGAAAAGCCGATTGTTATCCGCCTGATGCACCGGGATGAGCCTTCTTCGGGGCTGGATGAGCTGGAAATCCTTCTGCGGGATTACGGCAGGCAGGTGGACCCGAAGACGATCCGGAGCCGTCCGCTGGATGAGATACGGCCGGGAGGGCTGGGCGTTCATATCATCCAGTCGGTGATGGATGAATCCCAGTACAGCTGCATAGACGACGGCGGGATGCAGCTTCGGATGGTGAAGCGTTACGCGGCGATGGGCGGAAGCAAGCGGATTCTGGATATTATGCCATGTCAGAAGGCGGGGAACGGTGAAACCAACCCCAGCAGAAACTCATGAGGATGTTATGGAATCACAGACGGTAGTGAAAAATATACGGCGGCGCGGCGCGGCGGTGGTGCTGGATTTGTCCGGCGATATCGATCTTCATACTTCCATCGATATGCGAGGCCATTTGCTGGAGCTGGCCAAAGAGAAGCCTTCCAACATTGTGCTGAACATGCAGGATGTGGGGTTTATGGATTCTTCGGGGCTGGCGACGCTGGTGGAGGCGCTGCAGCTTTGCCGGAAAAGCGGAGGAAAGATCAAGCTGGTTTCGGTGATGGACCGGGTGAAGAACCTTCTGGAAATCTCGCGTCTGGACGCGATATTTCCGATGTACGCCAGTGAGAGCGAGGCCATCGCATAATGAGTTCCGATGTTTCCAGCGAGAATCGAGGTCCGGGCGCGGCGGGTCGGTTTCTGGGAGGGCTGGGCCGGTTCACGATTTCGTCCCTGACGGAGCTGTTTCGCACGGCGGGGGGGATGTCGCTGCTGCTTGGCGGCACGGCGGGCCAGACGCTGAAAGGCGCGCTGCCGGGGCATAAGCTGGGCGCGGAGGCCCTGCTTTTTCAGATGGTCCGTGTGGGGGTGAAGGGAATTCCGATTGTGGTATTAATTGAGATGGCGTGAGGGATGATACTGCCTTTGGAGTGGGTTCCGAGGCTGGATGAGTTCGGCCAGGCGAATCAGATCGCGACTATTAACGCGATAGCGGCGTTTCGGGAGCTTGGGCCGCTGATGACGGCGATTGTATTGAGCGGATTCGCCGGGGCAAGCATCGCGGCGGAACTGGGGACGATGGTGACGGCGGAAGAGATCGAGGCGCTGGAATCGCTGGCGCTGAATCCGATCCGGTTTCTGGTGGTGCCGCGTCTTCTGGCGACGGTCCTGATGATGATTGTTTTGACGGTGATCGCGGATGTGGTGATGATATTCGGGGGGTGGCTGACCTCGCTGAAACTGGGTCTGGACAGTGATGTATTTTATCAGATGACCGTGACGGCGGTCAATATCACGGGATTTATTACCGGTCTGGTGAAGGGGGGAGTGTTTGGGATGCTGATCGGGTTGATTGCCTGCTACCTGGGATTGAATGTAAAACCCTGGCAGGGCAGCGAGGGAGTCGGGCAGGCGACGACGCAAACCGTGGTGCAAAGCATTGTGGCGGTGATATTCGCGGATGCGGTCTTTACGGTGATTTTTTACAGTTACGGACTTTTTGACTGAGGAGCGGGCGGAGCCGGCAGCGATGGCGGAAACGAAAGACAACCAGGAAGTCGTGATCCGGGTGGCGGGACTGACCAAGCAGTTCGGTTCGCAGAAGGTGCTGCAGGGGATTAATATGGATATTTATCGGGGGGAGACGGTGGTCATCATGGGCGGCAGCGGGTGCGGGAAGAGCACGCTGCTGCGGCACCTGATCGGTTCGATCACGCCGGATGAGGGGCGTATCGAGCTTCTGGGGCAGGATATCACGAAGATGGAAGAACCTCAGATGAATGAAATTCGCAAGAAATTCGGGATTTTATTCCAGTCCGGGGCGCTGTTCAATTCGATGACGGTGGGGGAGAACGTGGCATTGCCGCTTCGGGAGCATACCCGTCTGGACGATACGACCATCGAGATCATGGTGAAAATCAAGCTGGAGCTGGTGGGATTGCGGGAACATGCGGACAAAATGCCGGCGCAGCTTTCGGGGGGGATAGCGCTGGATCCGCAGATTCTGTTTTACGACGAGCCCAGCGCGGGTCTGGATCCGGTGACCAGCGCGCAGATCGATCAATTGATCCTGGATTTGACGAAGAAGCTGAACGTAACCAGCGTGGTGGTGACGCACGAGATGGATTCGGCGTTTACGATCGCGGACCGGATGTGCATGCTGGACAAGGGGGTGGTGCTGATGGTGGGCACGCGGGAGGAGTTCGATGCCCTGCGAAATACCCCTCCGGAGTCGCTGCCCTCGGAGAAGGAACGGCTGATTCGGCAGTTTTTACGGGGAGAGGCGAAGGGGCCTCTGACGGACCGGAAGGTTCGAAGCGATTACGAAGAAGATTTGATGATGGTCAATGCGAAAATAGAGCGATAGCGGAAACCGCAAGAAAAAAGGCAAACGAAAACTATGGCGAAAAAGCAGCGAAACGAGATTGCGGTCGGATTGACGGTGCTGGTGAGTCTCGCACTGGCGATTTATATCGTGATTGTGCTGGGCGACTGGTCGAATCTGATAGCGGAGAAACAGCGGATTCCCGTGGAACTGCCTTACCATGTGGGGCTGAAAGGACTGGCCAAGGGAAGTCCGATCTTAATCGGCGGGGCCAAGGTGGGGACGGTGGCGGAGACGCATATCCGGACGAATCCGTCGCCTGCGCCGGGTGAGGATCCGATCGAAGTGGGATTTACGATGGAACTGCCGAAGGAGTATGTGCTGCGGGACGATTGCCTGCTGGCGCCGGAGTCGGGAGTTCTGGGCGGGCAGGCGATGCTGGTGATCAAGGACCTGGGATCGAAGGGGAAGATTCTGGACGGCAGCTCGCCGGTGGAATTGAAGATGGAGAGGGGGATCAGCGAGGCCATCGATTCGATCAAGTCGGAGCTGAACGCGGAGAATCCGGACAGCATGCTGGCGCAATTGAAGGGCACCATGCAACAGCTTACCGCTATTGTGGGCCGTCTGAAAACGCAGATGGATCCGGAGGATCAGAAAGCGCTGCTGGCGAAGGTTCATGTGGGGCTGGATCGGTTGAACCATTCGCTGGCGGAGCTGGACGATCTGATTGCGACCAACAAGCCCACGGTGACGCAGGCGGTGACGTCGGTGAAGAACGCGGCGGGGACGCTGGAGGAGGAACTGCCGGAGATCGTCAACCGGATCAAGCCTGCGCTGGATCAAGCGAATGAAGCGATGGCCGAGGCGAAGGCGTCGATGACCAACCTGAAGGAGTTTACCGGAAACGGGCGGGATATGCTCGTCGTGAACCGGGAGAGCATCGACAATGTGATTCGTAATATAGGCGAGGTGAGCGTGAATTTGAAGATGGCAAGCCGGGAAATTCGCCGGGCGCCCTGGCGGCTGATCTACCAGCCCAAGAAAGATGAACTGCACGTTCAGGCGGTGGCGGATGCGGCGGGGGATTTCGCGACCGGGGCCGAACGGCTGGACGACACCTCCATGAGGCTCAAGGCCCTTTTAGAAGCGGCTAAAACCAGCCTGACGGTGGACAAGAAGCGGATTGACGATCTTCTGGCGGAGCTGGAAAACAGCTTTTCGGAATTTCAGAAAGCGGAGGATAAGCTCTGGGAGGAGCTGAAATAGGTTTCGGGTTGTTGGCCATCCCGATTGTTATGTCCGCCATACCTATGCCGCAAAGGCGCTGCATATCCCCGTTCCGTGGTATAATCGAGTTCCCAGTATAAACCACAAAGGCATCCATGAAGCGGCGGGTTTTATTCCAGCATGGATTGGAAGTTCCGATTTTGGGCGGGCCTGCAAGTCTGAAAAGGGGATTTTTGGGAAGAATTCATGATTTTTATAGAAAAGGGAGTTGGAAGGCTGAGCGGGATCAGATTGCGAATTGCTTTCGGCGTGTGCATCGGCTACAATAATAACCAAGATTGGGTGAAGTATAGCCGGGAGAACATAGCACGTGTTATTACTGGTGTAATGATGGCAGGTCTAATCCTAGACGAAACGAAATGTTTTTCCTCTAGTTTGGGTGAGGGAGAACCGATTCCACCTGCAGGCCGTGAAGTTTTTCACATTTCCAAACCGGAGTTTGCCATGCCATGGAGAATCGGACATTTCGACACACCCTCTGCGTGTATCCGTATCGTCGGGAATTGAATCATGCGGGGTTTTTTCCGCCTCTTGGGCTGGAGTGCATAGCGGCGGTCCTTGCACCCTATTCCCAGAAGCTGGATGTGGTGGATTTGCGGAAAGAGGGTGGGCGGACGAAGGATTTTTTGAAGTCCCAGACGGATCTGGTCTGTTTTTCCGTCAACTGGGATCGCGATATCGATTTTCTGCGGGAAGAGATTCTGTCCGTGGGGCCGGATGTATTCACCGTGGTGGGAGGCCGTTTTGCGACGGAGGATCCGCAGCGATGGCTTGGGGATTTTCCGGGGGTGGCTGCGGTGGTCCGCGGAGCCGGCGAGGCAGCGAGGGAAGAGATTTGCCGGGGGG
>CAZOTP010000111.1:0-2870 GCA_964582655.1 uncultured Pirellulales bacterium
GTTTTTATTGGAGGGTTTCATGGATCAAGTAGCAATAGAGGCGGAGAATGAGCGGCTGCGGATGTCCTGGAACTGCTATTCCGAGAGTCAGCTTGAAACGTATCTCGGCGTTCTGGAACAGGATCAGCGGATCCATATCCGCGTTTAGCCAAACACCATGCCGGCGTAGCCGACGCTGTCTTCGCTGGCCTGATGGAATTTTTTCTGCAGGATTTCGGCGCTGGTGGTATGATCCAGCAGGACGCCTTTTTTGGCGCCCATTTCTTTCGCCGCCGCGACGGTTGCCGCAACGGCACCTGCACCGCACGCGCTGCCGTAGAGGCTGGCGGACTCCACGATATTTTCCTCTTTCATGCCCAGGGTCAGTTTTAAAAAAAGGGCATCGTTCTCATTTTTTGCCCAGGCCAGCGCTTTGGCACCGCGTCCCATCGGGGTGAATCCATAGGAGGGGCCGTAATGGGTGAGGTCCGTGGAGCCGAGGCAGACGATTTCTTCCGTACGGGCCGTGACGGCCCGCGCTGCGCGGCGTCCGATGTTGGCGGCGTTGGCAACTGGCGGCACGAGGACCGGCACGATCCGGGCATCGGGGAAGAAGTATTGGATCATCGGCACCTGCACCTCGATGGAATGCTCCCGCTGGTGGGCCTGGGGTTTTGCCAGAATCAGCCCGCCGCTTTCCTCCAGAATCTCCCGCGCCAGTTCCTCATCCACGGAGATATTTCCCAGAGGGGTTTGCCAGGCGCCGCGGTCGAATATCAGTCCGCCGTCGGCGTGCATGGTATGCATGGCGCCGAAAATCACGAAGGTATCGACGGAACGGTTCTGGCGGATCGCCTTAAAGACCGCCGCGGCCACCGTGCCGCTGAACATCCATCCCGCGTGGGGCACGACGCCTGCTACAATCCGCTCCGGGAGTCCGGCCGGAACTTCTGCTTCCTCCGCCATGGATTGAATATGCGTTTTGCAGGCCTCCGGGGAACCCTCGTAAAACCGCCCCGCCACCGCCGCGTCCCGAACAATCATAGGATCTCCTTTCCGCCCGCCGGACGTTCCATCCCCATCCCGTTTCTTTAGCATTCTAGACCCTGTCCCTGATGGAATTCAAGGGCAAACCTTCGTTTTGGCCTGGCATTCCAGGGCATCGGAGTCTTGACATCGAAAGGAGCCTTTCTACAATGATTCCATGTCACAACTTATGACTCCCATCGAACGGATGAAAACGGTCCTGCGGGGGCAGGAGCCGGATCATTTCCCCGCGATATTCATTGCAACTTCCGTTGCCTGTGCGATAGAGGGGATTAAGCAGAGCGACTGGTCGAACGATCCGGTGGTGCTTGCCGACAGTCTGCTTCATCTTGCCGAGCTCTGCGGGAGCGACGGGGTTTATATTACGCGGGACAACCTGGTTACCTGCCAGGCGATGGGGGCCGCAGTTGAGTTTCCGGATGACAACGAACCTCTGTCGAGGCGGTGCGTTCTGGAAAAACTGTCAGATTTCCGGAGGCTGAAGATTCCCGATCCGGCGCGTGCGCCCGGGATGAGCACGGTCCTTGCGGCGGCAAGGCATGCCGTTGAAAAGGGGGGTCGCCACCGCTACATCATGGCCAACATCGACTGCGGTCCCTTCAGCACGGCGGCTAATCTGCGGGGCGTGGAACCATTTCTGCTGGATCTCGTAACGGAGGATCCCGCTCTCGTACAGGAGTATCTGGAATTCTGCACCGAGCTGGTGATCGCCTACGGGCGGGCGATGCAGCAAACGGGGGTGCATGGCATTCAGTACGGGGATTCTTCGGCCAGTCTGGTCAGTCCCGATCTGTATCGCCGTTTTGTTCTGCCGTATCAGATGCGTTCGATTCGCGCGCTGCAGTCGGACCGCTGCGATTTCTGGCTTCACATCTGCGGGCAGTCGGGACATCTGATTCCCATGCTGGCGGAGCTGCCCATGGACGTGTTTGAGGTGGATGCCCTGGTGCCTCTGGGCGAGGCCCGGCGGAAAATCGGGGAGAAAATCGCCCTGAAGGGCAATCTGGACACCAAACTGCTCATGCAGTCCGATGCGCAGCGGATTTACCAGGCGACGTGTGAGATGATTGGCGGCTACGGTTCCCGGCGGGGGCTGATCGTATCGGCCGGCTGCGGGGTGCCGCGGGAAACGCCTCTGGCCAACCTGCAGGCGATGGTCGCGGCGTGCCGGGATGAGCCATAATTTCATTTTTCCTGCTGTTCGGAGACAACCATGGCCGAGGAACGTGATGGATCGTCGATAACGCCGGGAATCGAACCGAACCGCCGCGAACGGGGCGCTTCGCTCGTGCTGGTGTGCGCGGTGGCTTCGCTGGGCGGATTTCTTTTCGGATTCGACACGGCGGTGATTTCGGGGACCGTCGGCCAGGTGAAAAGCCTGTTTCAGCTGACGGATCTGCAGCAGGGGTGGTTTGCCGGCTCGGCGCTGGTTGGCTGCATCTTCGGGGCATTAATCGCCGGCGCGCTGGGCGATTTTTTCGGCCGCAAACCGGTGCTGATTCTCAGCGCAGCGCTGTTTTTCATTTCCGCGCTGGGTTCGACGATCCCGCCTACGTTTCCAATTTTGATTGTCGCCCGGATCATCGGCGGGTTCGGGGTGGGAATCGCTTCTGTGCTGGCTCCGATGTATATTTCCGAGTTCGCTCCTCCGAAATTGCGGGGCAGGCTGGTGGCGCTGTATCAATTGTGCATTGTGATCGGGATTCTGGCGGCTTATTTTTCCAACTGGCTGCTGGAGGGAATTTCCCAGTCGAATCCCGGCGCCTTTGGGGGCAAAGGGATGCTCCATCAGATTCTCATCGGCGAGGTGTGGCGGGGGATGTTTGGGGCGGAAATGATTCCCG
>CAZOTP010000111.1:2880-10025 GCA_964582655.1 uncultured Pirellulales bacterium
AGATTCGCCAGGTGCTGCTGGATCCGGCGCACACGGAAATGAGTCCCGCCGCGGCGTTCTGGCTGCTGCTGTTTCTAGTGCCGGAGAGTCCCCGCTGGCTGATTAAAGCGGGCCGTTTCGAACACGGGCTGGCGATTCTTTCCCGCATCCGGGGCCTGGATGCCGCCCGTCAGGAGGTGATGGAAATCCAGACGGCTGTTGACCGCGAAGAAGGAACCCTTTCCGAGCTGTTCCGTCCCGGATTGCGAACCGCGCTGATGGTCGGGGTGGGGCTTTCCGTATTCGGGCAGATGACCGGCGTCAACATCGTGATCTATTACGGCCCGAACATTCTCGAAGAGGCCGGACTGGCCCTGCACGGGGCGCTGCAGTATCAAGTTCTGCTGGGGCTGATTAATCTGGTATTTACCGTACTGGCGATGTTTTTGATCGACAAACTGGGTCGGCGGCCTCTGCTGATCGGGGGGATGGCGGCGGTGAGCCTTTCGCTGGGGGCCGCGGGTGTTTTGTTTTACGCGCCCCAGCGGACGGCGATTTTGATTGTAATTGTGCTGGGGGTCTATCTGGCGTGCGTGGCGTTTTCGATCTGCGCGGTGATCTGGGTGCTTACGCCGGAGATTTTTCCCAACCGCGTGCGGGGCCGGGCGGCCTCCATCGCGACGTTCAGCAACTGGGGCATCAATACCCTGACGGCGTGGCTGTTTCCCTGGTATGTCGCCCGGTGCGGAATGCACGCGGCGTTTTTCACATTTGCAGCGATCTGCACCGTTGCCACGGTGTTCTTTTGGCGATTTGTTCCCGAGACCCAGGGCAAGAGCCTCGAACAGATCGAGCAAATGTGGATTCAGCGCAAAACCAGGAAGGAATAAAGAAAAGGGGGTGGCAGTACAAAATCTGTTGGCCGGATCTCACTTTCAAATCAACATTACGGCTTAAAACTAAACATGATATCGAAGCTTGGCCTAATGATGCCGAGCATAAAAAGTCCGGACAGGGAAATTTCAAGTCCTTTTTTTATCCGCCGGTTTGATGTAAAAAGATTCCACGAGCGGCGTTTTGCAACGGAAGCGATGTTCTTAAATCCTACTGGATTTTTACCTTGTGGTCGTAGAATTTTTTGGCGAGTTCTTCGGCGAAGGCGAGCATGGTCTGCTGCTGCAAGCCGCCGATAACGGAATTGCTCATGGCGACAGGGTATTTTTCGGGTCGGCGGACGGTGATCTGTGTTTTATAGGCCGGATCATCGCCGCCATCCGTCTCAAAAATCCGGACATCGGCGGAAATCCGGCCCCGCAGGAGATTGACGCTGTTTTCCTCGTAGATGGAATATTCGTACATATCGATATAAATCACGCGGTCGGCGCCGAATTTTTTTCCCAGCTGCGAGGAGGGCATGCTGAGCCAGTTCAGGTCTTCCATCTGAAAGTCCTGGATTTTTTCCTGATCCACGAAGGACACATCCTTGACGTGCTGGCCGATGACATAGGCGCAGGCCAGGGCGACGTTCATCGGCGCCTGGGGGTATTCAAAGTCGATGCCGGGTCGGCTGACGACGAAGACGCCGATTTTTTTGCCTTCCAGGTTTTTGTACTCCGCTTTGACCTTTTTCTGGTCCATACCGAACAGCACGTACAGGGGGTATCCCAGGGCCTTGCAGCCGCCCAGGGCAAAACACAGCATCAGGGAAATCAGAATGCGCATTTTCATATCGTAGTCCTTTTTTGTCCGGCTTCTCCAGCCCATTCAGGCGAATCGCACGCGCCAACACACAACCAGCCAGCAAGCCAGCACCGTTCCGGCCGCGATCAGCCCATAGAACCACCAGATTCCATGGACCGAGGCAAACCGGCTGTCCAGTCGAAAGTGGATTGTAATCAGTTTTTGTTGGATATACCGCAAGAAAACCGGTTTGATCAGCCCGGCGATGCAGATTCCCAGGGCAATCCAGACGAACATTGCCAGGGCCGCCCCGAGTGGCTGTGTTATAAGTGCCTGCCAGAAATGTGCTTGCGCGCCAAGGGCAAAGGCTGTCGTGATACCGCAGGTGGGACAGGGGTACCCCGTCCGCTGATACAATCCGCACTGGGGTAGATTCAGCTGCCTGTGCGTGCCGATTCCCGCCGTCTCGGGCTTGAGGCGATTGGCACTGATCAGCATTATCAGGCAGGCTGTGCCGGTCAGGAAGGCTTTCAGCCTTTGTCTTGCCTTGGGCGAATCCCCGCTTTGGATGGTTTCATCTTTGATCATCATTCGTTTCCGCTTCCGGGATGGCGTCGGCCATGCGAACCGGACAGACTTGCCGGAAAGATTATACAAACCTTGCGAATTTTCGACAATCTCTTCGGCCGCGGGGCTCTGCCGCCGATGTTTCATAAAAAAAAGCGAGCTTTTCGCTCGCTTGGATTTGATTTTGGTTGTCGGGGTAGGGTTATTTTTCCGGCACGGGTCCCACCACGATGTCGTAATCCTTTATGGTAGAGCGGTCGCCGCTGCGGACCAGGGTGCAGAGCATGGCGACCTTCGGGCCATTCTGGGCGATATATCGCTTGGCGACGACGGCTTTGCGATCCCGGACGGCGGTGTAGGCATCCTTCGGCGGAGTCTCGCTTTCGTTGCCCTTTCCGGCGGCAGGTTTGGTGAAGGCATCCAGCCAGACCGGTTCGGCAACGCTCTGCTGGAGGAATTTATGTCCTACAATCAGCATGATGGCCGCATCGACGAGTTTTCGCCCGTACAAATCCATGTATTCGGTGCCGGGCTGCTCTTTTACGAAAGCCGCCGCTGCGACAAGGTCTTCGCGGCCCTTCTTGAGGATCTCCAGCAGGTCTTTCTGATCGGCGCTGTAAGGATATGCTTCCTGCTCCAGCAGGTATTTTTCCGCGACGCCGCTGCACACGCCCCGCACGGCGGCGACCACCTGAAGCTGGCTTGTTCCCTCGTAAATCGTCGTGATGCGGGCGTCGCGCACGTGCCGCTCGACGGCGTAATCCTTCATGTAGCCGCTGCCGCCCAGCACCTGCATGGCGTCATAGCCCACGCGGTTGCTCATCTCGCTGGCGTAGTACTTGCTCATCGGGGTGAGCATGCCGGCCAGCCGCTTGTATTTCTTCTCTTCATCCCGAAGGGCCTTGGTCTCTTCCTTGCTGAGCCCTTCCTTCGCCTGCCGCCGCAGGACGCCGTTTTCATGGTCCACCACCCAGCAGGTTTCGTAGGTCAGCGTGCGTGCGGCTTCGATATCGACTTTCATATCGACGAGCATATCGCGGACGGCGGGGAAGTTTTCGATGGCCACGCCGTACTGTTTTCGGCTGGCGGCGTAATCGCGCGCGACGCGGAAGGCCGCTTCGGCGATTCCAAGCGACTGCGCCGCGATACCTACCCGCGCGCCGTTCATCAGGCTCATGACATAGGTTACCAGTCCGCGCTGTCGTTCGCCGATCAACTGGCAGGGCGTGTGGTTGAAATACAGCTCGCAGGTGGGCGAGCCGTGAATGCCCAGCTTGTTCTCCAGCCGCCGCACCCGCACGGTGGGTCCCCGTTCGCAGACAAAGAGGCTCAGCCCCAGTCCGCCCGTGCGGTCCGGCTCGCTTCGCGCCAGGACCAGCAGCACCTCGCCGCATCCGTTGGTGATGAAGCGTTTAACGCCATGGAGGCGCCACTGTCCCTTTTCATCTTCATAGGCCCGGAGTTTCACCGCCTGCAGATCGCTGCCGGCATCGGGTTCCGTGAGAACCATCGCGCCGGTGTACTGGCCGTAGGAGAACCCGGGCAGGTACTGCTGCTTGATTTCTTCGCTGGCGAAGGCGTTGATGGTTTCGGCGATTCCCTGCAGGCCATAGATGTTCATCAAGGCGGCGTCGGCGCGGGATACGATTTCGGTGCTCATCGTATAGAGAAGGTTCGGGCAGTTCAGCCCGCCGAATCGGTAGGGCAGGGTGAAGCCCGTCAGCTCGGCCTGGGCGAGCGTTTTGAGATTTTCCTGCGTTCCCTGCGCCAGGGTGACGGTCCCGTCGGTGTTCAGCGTGTTTCCATCCAGATCCACCTGAGAGGCCCGCGGCGCGATAAATTCGCCGCTGACCTGACCGGTCACATCGAGGATCCGGTCGTAATTGTCCACGGCTTCCTCCGCGGTCGCCGGCGCCCAGTCGAATTCCTTTGCCGCCGAAAAATCCTCTTCGAGAATTTCCGCCAGCTTGGTCAGCCGGTAATGCCGGAACAAAAACTGAATATCGTCGTTATCTCTGTAAAAATTCGCCATTGTTTACTCGCTTTTCTTTCACCACCAAGACACCAAGGCACCAAGATTCACAAAATAAATTCCATATCATTTTATTCATGAAATCCCGGCGGATTTTTATTCTTTCGATCGAATGGCCTTAATCAGCAAGGGAACGGTTTCGTTCAGGTCGCCGACGATTCCGTAGTGGGCGACCTGGAAGATCGGGGCTTCGGGATCGTTGTTGACGGCGACGATTTTCGCGGACTCGCTCATTCCGGCGACATGCTGGACGGCACCGCTGATTCCGACGGCGATATACAGCGCCGGTCGCACCGTGGTGCCGGTCTGTCCCACCTGATGATCGTGGTCGATGAATCCCAGGTCCACGGCCGCGCGACTGCCCGCCGGTGCTCCGCCCAGGACATTGGCCAGGTCCCAGATGAGCCGGAAGTTGTCTTTACTGCCGACGCCTGCGCCGCCTGCAACGATGACGCGGGAGGCCTTGAGGTTGACTTTTTTGGCTTCGCGGTGTCGGTCCAGGAAGGTGATGGCCAGTTCTTCGGGAGTGATTTTGACGTGTTCCTGGATGAGTTCGCCTTTGAGTTTGCCGTTGGGGGCGGGCATGGCCATCACGCCCTCGCGGACGGTGGCCATCTGAGGCCAGCGCTGGGGATTGACGATCGTCGCGATGATGTTTCCGCCGAACGCCGGTCGAATCTGGAGGAGCAGGTTTTTATGTTCTTCCTTGGAAACGGGCGCGACATAATCGCCGATCTGCAGATCGGTGCAGTCGGCGGTCAGGCCGGACTTCATCGCCGAGGCAACGCGGGGGGCCAGGTCGCGGCCCAGGGGAGTCGCGCCGTAGAGCACGATCTGGGGTTTGTATTTGGCAATCAGCTCGCACAGCGCCTTGGCATAGCTGGTGCTTTGATACTCTTTCAGCGCGGGATCATCGACGAGATAGACCTTATCCGCGCCGTAGGAAATGAGTTCGGAGTGTAAACTTTTCACGCCGCTGCCGGGCAGGGCCGCGGCGAGCTTGACCGAAAGGGTATCCGCCAACTGCCGGCCGCGTCCCAGCAGCTCCAGCGACACTTCGCTCAGTTTCCCCTCCTGCTGTTCCGCGAACACCCAGACATCTCCTTGCCGATTTACTTCTATCATGTTGGCTCCAAACCTTATTATCCAATAGTATGATCTTCGATCAGTTCGTGCACCATGGCGCGAATGCCCGCTTCGGTCGGCTCGACTTTGACGGAATCGCTCTTGGTGAGGACGACGCTTTGAATGCGGTGGACCTTGGTCGGGCTGCCGTGCACGCCGCACCAGTTCAAATCCGCGCCGATGAAGTCCAGATCCCACTGTTCGATCAGAAGCCCCTTTGCCTGGAGGTCTTTGGCCTGCTGTTCAGCGGTTTCTTTGGGCAGCTCGCAGGCGGCCCTGGCTTTTTTGTATTTCATCAGCCGGCGGGCGCCCGCGGGGCGGGGTTCATTGGCGGTTTCCATGACGGTCATGAGGATGGGGAGTTTCGCCTGCACCTTTTCCCAGCCTGCGCCGATATTCCGCTTCAAGGTAATCTGCCCGTTTTTCAGATCGATCAGCTCTTCCACGTAGGTGATCTGGGGCAGACGGAGTTTTTCGGCGGCCTGGGGCCCGACCTGAGCGGTGTCTCCGTCGATGGCCTGGCGTCCGCAGAGGACGATATCGTATTTTCCCAGTTTTCGGACGGCACAGCTCAGGATGTAGCTGGTGGCGAGGGTATCACTGGCGGCACAGCGGCGGTCGGTAATCAGGATCACGCGGTCGGCGCCTCGGTAGAGCGCATCCCGCAGGATATCTCCCGCCTTGGGAAGCCCCATGGTCATCACCGTTACTGTTCCGCCAAAGCGTTCCTTGATCTGAAGCGCCATTTCGAGCGCGTTGAGGTCTTCCGGGTTGAAAATCGCCGGCAGCGCCGCACGGTTGACGGTTCCGTCCTCGTTCATCGCTTTTCCCGTAACCGCTTTGGTATCAGGGACTTGCTTCGCCAGCACTACACAGTGATACGCCATAGTCATCATCTCCTGAATCGAGTAAACAGGGTACTTTAGAAAATTCACTCCAGTCTGTCAATCTTTTTGCTTTTCGCGTTCCTATAATCCCATGATTCTTGTGTGGATTACAATTCACCATTAATATAGATATAAGGTTTTTATTTCAGGGCTTTTGGGGATTGGTTTTTGCGAAGGAAAAACGATGAGCGAACAATCCAAACCAGATGGCCGCCGGTATGACACTTGCATTCTTCGACCGGAGATCCGTGCCGAGCAGGTGGCTCTACGCGGGCGTGATTTTTCTTCATCGCGTCGCCGGGGGATTCAAAAGGGGCTTCATGCCCTTCATACCCTGGAGCTGATGGCGGTGAACATTTATAAATTCCAGATTACCGGCGAACCTTCCGAGCTGAACCGTCAGCTTGTTGCGGCGATGTGCAACGAGATGACTCACCTGCAGGATTTTCAGACCAAGCTTTATGAATTCGGGTTTACGCCTCGGAAAACCCGTTGGGCGTTCTGGCTGGTGGGGTTCGCTTTCGGGTTTACCTCGCGGCTGCTGGGCCGGCGGGCTATTTTGAAGACCGGGATCTGGGTGGAATCCAAGGCGGTTCATCACTATGCGCAGCTTCTGGAATCCATTGACTGGGATGAGGATACCCGGAGGATTATCGAAAAGGACCAGGCAGATGAGGAGGGGCACATTGCCAGATGGAGATCGCTACTTACGCCATAAAACAGGGGGATAACAGGCGGGGATAGGTTCGAAACGGCTTCGTCTAGTCCGATAACCAAAGAGTTCCAATTTGTCATATCTGGTGAAATTGATATAATATAATTGGTTCTCATCCAAAAAAGTTGGTGAAAAATGAATAAAAAGTAATGGACATTAT
>CAZOTP010000112.1:0-10022 GCA_964582655.1 uncultured Pirellulales bacterium
CGGCCAGCTTGTTCCCGACCACCTGATTGTCGCGATGATGATGAAAGAATTGTCCGCCCAGTCCGGAAAGGGGTATGTGTTGGACGGTTTCCCGCGTACACTCCCTCAGGCGCAGGAGCTGGACAAGGCCTTGAAACAGGCCGGTAAAACCATCAGTGTGGTTTTGAACTTGGACGTGGACGATGAAAAACTGGAAACCCGCGTAACCGGCCGGCGGAGCTGTCCCAAGTGCGGAGCGGCGTACCATATTCAGTTTAATCCGCCCCAAAAAGCCGGCGTTTGCGATAACGGATGTGGCGAACTGACTCAAAGGCCCGATGACACCTCCGAAGTGGTTCGGAACCGCATTAAAAATTATCACGATTTGACGGCTCCTTTAATCAACTATTACAAACGACAGAGCAATCTGGTTGACATCAACGGCAATGCTTCGATTGAGAATGTCACTCAGACGCTGCTGCAGAAGATGGACGAAGTCGCTCGTAAGGCCGGTTGATATGGCGGTTGCGATTCGGACGCCCAGTGAAATAGAACGAATTCGCCAGGCGGGCCAGATTGTTGCCCGGATTTTAAAATGCCTGGAACAACATGCTGTGGATGGAATTACCACGGCGGAGTTGGCGGAAATTTCGGACCGCATGATTACCGAAGCGGGCGCGGTTCCTTTATTTAAAGGAGTCCGTAATCCGCAGGCGAAATTTGATTTTCCGGCCAGCATATGCGTCAGCATCAACGAGCAGGTGGTGCACGGCATTCCTGGAGATCGGAAGCTTCGGAATGGCGACATTGTCAGCATTGATTGCGGCGTGAAATACAATGGCTATTGCGGTGATGCGGCCGTAACCATTTTGGTCGGCCAGGTGGACCCGGACGTTCAGCGGCTGGTCCAGATGACCCAGGCGGTCCTGAATATTGCCGTTCGGGAATCGAAGCCCGGCGTCCTGTGGAGCCATGTGGCAGGCAGGATGCAGAGCCGGGCCGAACAGGCTGGATTTGGAGTCGTTCGAGATTATGTCGGACATGGGATCGGACGGCAGATGCACGAGGATCCGAAATTGCCGAACTTTGTGAGCCAGGACTTGCTGCGAAACGATTTGCTGCTTCGCAAAGGCATGATTCTGGCGGTGGAACCCATGGTGAACCTGGGGACCTGGAAAGTGAAAGTGCTCGATGACGGCTGGACCGTGGTCACCGCCGACGGAAAGCCCGCCGCACATTTTGAACATACGATTGCGGTGACGGATCAGGATGCGGAAATCCTGACCGAATGGAACGGTGAATGCTGACCGGAACCGTCGGTTTCCCGTTTCGCACCCCGATGGAAATGTAACGGACTTTATGGGTAAAACAGATGCCATCAAAGTGGACGCGAAGGTAGTCGAGGCGCTGCCCAACGCCGTGTTTCGCGTTCAGCTTGAGAACGGCCATTTGCTCCTGGCGCATGTATCGGGAAAAATGCGAATGAACTTTATTCGAATTCTTCCCGGCGACACCGTGACGGTGGAAGTCAGTCCTTATGACCTCAACCGCGGCCGCATTGTTTTACGGAAATAATGGACTCCACAGGTGAACTTATGAAAGTACGAAGCTCAGTAAAACGCATTTGCGAAAATTGTAAAATTGTTAAACGGAAAGGGGTTGTCCGGGTCATTTGCTCGGCCAATCCTCGTCACAAACAACGTCAAGGTAAATAGCGAGGTTAACCTATGCCGCGTATCGCTGGTGTGGATGTACCCAATGATAAACAAATATGGGTTGCGCTGACCTATATTCACGGAATCGGGCCGCATCTGTCTCGTGTCATTTTAAAGGAAGCCCAGATTGCCGAAAACGTCCGGGCCAAACAGCTTACCGATGATGAAATCGTCCGCATTGCGACGATCATCGACCGGGACTATGTCGTGGAAGGAGAACTGCGCCGGCAGGTCAGCCAGGATATTTCCCGGCTGAAGGATATCGGCTGCTATCGCGGGGTCCGTCATCGCCGCGGGCTGCCCGTTCGCGGTCAAAACACCCAGAGCAATGCCCGCACCCGGAAAGGACCGCGGAAAACGGTCGCCGGCAAGAAGGGCGTCAAAGAATTACATTAAACCGTCCTGTCCGGCAGGACGCCTGGTATTGATTGAGGAACACGCATGGCCAAGAGCAAAGGTACAAAACGTAAAATACGACGAAATGTCGGCAAAGGGATTGCCCACATCAAATCCACGTTCAACAACACCCTGGTCACCATCACGGATGTCAACGGGGAAACCCTTTGCTGGGATTCCGCCGGCACGATCGGATTCAAAGGCTCCCGGAAAAGCACTCCCTTTGCCGCCCAGCGAGCGGCCGAAAAGTGTGCCACCACGGCCAAGAAATTCGGCATTGTCGAGCTGGAAGTGCGGGTCAAGGGCGCCGGCGGCGGACGCGAGTCGGCGATTACCGCCCTGCAGGCGGCGGGAATGCGGATTTCCTCCATTGAAGACGTAACCCCGCTTCCGCACAACGGATGCCGGCCCAAAAAACGAAGACGCGTATAACATACAGGATTCATGGATTTCGGATTCGATACGAATCAACCGATTTGACCCTAGGAGTAACTGAAAACCAATGTCCAGAGATTTATATCCATCATGCCGGAGATGCAGACGGGAAGGGATGAAACTCTTCCTGAAAGGCAACCGCTGCGATACCGCCAAATGCTCGATTGAAAAGCAGGATCGGAACAAACCGCCGGGAATGCACTCTTGGCGCAGAGGACGCCACAGCGAATACGGCGTCCGGATGCGGGAAACCCAGAAGGTCAAGCGATACTACGGCTTGACGGACCGGCAGTTCCGCAAGTATTTCCAGGAAGCCGAACGCAAGAAAGGAAATACCGGAGAGGTTCTGCTCTCGCTTCTGGAGCGGCGGCTGGATAATGTGATTTACAAGGTCCATTTTTCGAATTCCCGCAAAGCCGCCCGGCAGCTGGTTTATCACGGTCATATTTATGTGAACGGCCGGAAAGTGGATATTCCCAGTTACATGGTCCGGCAGGGGGACCGCATTACCCTGAAGCCCGCAGAAAAAACCAAAAAAATCGTCAAAGCCTGTCTCGAAGCGGATGCCAACGCTCCGGTTCAGGACTGGCTCCAATTGGATCGTAGCAATCTGCAGGCTCAGGTGGTCGCGCTGCCGAGCCGCGAGCATGTCGTGATTCTCGTCCAGGAACAGCTGGTCGTGGAATTCTGCTCCCGGTAATGGAACCCTCAAAGGCGGTTTCGGAGAAATCCGTAAGCGCAAGTGTACAGAATATGATTAGTCATCGCGTACAAAGAAGACCGGGTTTCCGATGGGCCTCGTTGCGACTGCGGGTCGCAGCCGATAAGCCTGGTCGATGATGAACGCGAAGTCTGTGGAGGCCGTATTATGCGAATTCGTTGGCGTGGTCTGGAATTGCCGACCAAAGTAGAATTGAATAAAAATGTTTCGAACAGCACCTATGGTTCGATCAGCGTCGAACCGTTCGAACGCGGGTTCGGAATCACCGTGGGCAATAGTCTGCGGCGGATTCTGCTTTCCTCCCTCGAGGGCAGCGCCGTGACCGCCATGAAAATCCATGGCGCAACCCATGAGTTTACCTCCATTCCGGGGGTCATGGAAGATGTCACGGATATTGTCCTCAATGTGAAGTCGCTCATCCTGAAACTGGATGTCGATGAGCCTCGGACCATCAAGATTTCCAAAAGCAAGGCCGGCGTTATCCGAGCCTCGGATATCGACACCGGTTCGGCGGTTACCATTATCAACACCGATCAGATCATCGCGACTCTCACCAAAGACATCGATTTTCAGATGGAACTGACGGTCGAAAAAGGCCGCGGCTACAAGCCCGCCAGCGAAGCGACCAAGGATCGTGACAAGGAACTGGGCGTGATTCCCATCGACGCCGTTTTTTCTCCCGTGGTGCGCGTCCGGTATAAAACCGAGGAAACGCGTGTCGGGCAGTTGATCAACTACGACCGTCTGATCATCGAGATATGGACCAATGGGACCGTGACGCCGGAAATGGCACTGGTGGAATCTGCGAAAATCCTTCGCAAACACCTCGGTCCGTTTATTCAGTACTTCGAACTCGGCGAGCAGCTGGCGCCCAAGGATGAAAAAGAGCTTGTCAGCGTCAAGGAGGAAGCCGCGATTGACGAAGAGCTTCAGAAAAAGATGAGTATGCCGATTCAGGATCTGGAGCTGTCCGTCCGGGCGGCCAATTGCCTGGAAGCGGCGAAAATCGAAACCGTCGGGCAGCTCGTCGCCTTCCAGGAGAGCGAGTTGCTGGCCCTGCGAAGCTTTGGAAAAACCAGTCTCCGCGAAGTCAAGCGGAAACTGGCCGATATCGGTCTTCTGCTCGGCATGAACACGGGAAAATCCAGTAAAGAATCGTAATTATTTGTTTTCCGGCGCATGTTTACGCTCCGGCCTGTACCTGTAAGGAATTTGCGATTATGCGACATCGTTCCAATGTGAAACATTTTGGAAGAACTACGGCTCATCGAACCGCTATGCGGAGAAATCTGGCTGCCTCCCTCTTCGAGCATGGCACGATTTCCACCACGCGGGAAAAAGCGAAATATGTCAAGCCCTTTGCGGAAAAACTCATAACGCTGGCGAAAAAAGGGTCCCTCCATGACCGCCGCCGGGCAATAGCCCTTCTCCAGGATCGAGATATCTGCAAAGTCGAAGACGGCGTTCCCGTTTCGGTGGACACCGTGATTCACAAACTATTTTCCGAAATCGGACCCCGCTTTGCCAGCCGCAATGGCGGATATACCCGAATTATCAATCTGCCCCTGCGCCGCGTCGGAGACAATGGCCAGCTGGTCATGCTCCAGCTCCTGGACGAGCCGAAGTCGTCCCCGGGTTCTGGCGCCTCGGATGCCGCTCCGGCGGATAAAAAATCAGGCCCCGACAAGAGTTCCACCTGATTGAAGACCAAATAGACACAGAAAAAGCCGACCGGTTGCGGGACGGCTTTTTTTCTGGACGGATCTGGAGGATATGCGATGGCTGAGGATTGCATCTTCTGCAAAATTGTCAAAGGCGACATTCCCTCCGCAATGGTGTATCAGGATGAACAGGTCTTCGCCTTTCTGGATATTAATCCGATTAGTCCGGGACATTGTCTGGTGGTGCCCAAATCGCATTTTGAACAGATCAGCGATTGTCCGGAGCCGGTTCTTTCCGCCCTGATGCGTCCCATTGGCGCCATTGCCCGCGCGATTGTATCCGCCGTCGGCGCCAGCGGTTATAACGTCCTGAATAACAACGGCCGCTCCGCCGGACAACTCGTCGATCATGTCCATTTTCACGTCATTCCCCGGAAGGTCGCCGACGGTGTTTTCCACCGCTGGCCCGCCGGAAAGTACCCGCCCGGTCAGATGGAGCAGACGGCCCTGAAAATTCGAGAAGCTCTTTCCCGATGAAGGGAGAATTTGACGTTATTTACACGAGAAGAAACAGGTGTGAGCAAAAACCGTGCCTCGTATTAGCAAAGGGAGCGTTCTTCCGTCTGCTGTGAGCGTTCGGTCTGACGAATTTCCGATATCCCTTTTTCCGAGGGATAAAAATCCCGAATGATATCGTTGTCCACCAGACTGAACGAAGGAAAGCGTTTCACTTCCTGTAGCGCCTGCGATACGGTTCCGAAGGGATACCGCCGCAACAGCCCGCGCAGCTTTTCCACTGTGGAGTTCAGCCCCACGTAGTATTTGATCCGTTTTTTCCAAGGCAGCCGAAGCCGCGGCTGTCTCGGATTGATCTCCCGGGGATGAATGTACGACATCACCGGAAGCCCCAGTTCATGATTCTGACGGAATCCCCATTCGATCAGCCGCAGGGGAAACAGGCGCAGATATCCACCGCCTGAAAAGGGCGTACGTTTCCCTAAAAATTCCATCACCGATACAGGGAATACCTTCAGTCTTCCACCGGGGGTCATCAGTTCAAAGGGTTGGCGGCTGAAATTGTCCACCCCGCCGTGGTCCCGCGCCGCCGGCACAATCGAGACATCCACGCGAATCCCTTCCTCCGCGAGGATCGAATACGCCCAGAAGCATTCCCGCTTCATCGAAAATCCGGGCGCCCGAAAGCAATCCACGGCCTGCCCGCTCAAATCCTGCAGTATCCGGCGGCTGCGGTAAATCTCTTGGCGAAATTCCTTGAAACTCTGTCGAAAGATCAGTTGATGCGTATAGCCGTGGCAGCCGATCTCATGTCCCGCCTGGCTGAGCCGACGGATCAGATTGGGATATTTTTCCGCCACCCAGCCTACCGTAAGAAACGTTCCATGGCATCCCACTTCCGAAAGCAGTTGCATGAGCACCTCGGTATCCCGCTCCACGCACGCCGGCGCCGAATCCCAGGTGTTCGGACTGCTGTATTCGGCCTCCACCCCGCAAATGTGGAACCACTCCTCCAGATCCACGCAAAAGGCATTCAAAGGCATTGAAGAGGAAGTGTTCATGGAAATCGGTTCCTGCTATGTTGTTGAAAGTACGGGGGTAAAGGGATTTATTGGGATTCCACCCTAAACCGTTTTATTGTCTTTGCCGGATTTCCGGCGGCCAGGGTGTACGCGGGTACGTCGCTTACAACAACCGCTCCGCTGGCAACCACCGCTCCTGTTCCCACCCGGACGCCGGGCAGAATCACCGCGTTTACGCCGATAAAACAATGATCCTCCAGTACCACGGGTTTGAGCACATTCGGAACCAGGCCCGTTTGCCGCAAATGGTGGGGCCCCTTGATGTGCGCCATGATCACCGCCCGTGCGGCAATCCGAACATCGTCCCCCAGCGTAATCTTCTCCGGATAGGCCGTCTCTATAATCGCCGTCGGATCGATGAAACACCCTTTGCCCATCTTTACCCCGCGCAGCCGGTGAAGCCAAAGGATCACGCCCCTTGGCGCGATCCGCACGAGGTTTCCCAGAAGATAATTGCGGAAGAAATAATTGCACATCAGCCAGAGGATTCCGCAGCCCCGCTCTTCCGCGGAAACTCGCGCATCATGAAACAATCCGCCGCTGTTGCCCGAAGGGTTCGTATGCGGTTCCCAATTCACCGGCGACGTTTGGGCTGATGGTTCTCCGCTGGACTCCAGATAATCCTGAACATCCCTTTCGCGCACCATCTTCAGCTCCGCAAAGGCGGCAGCGGGAATTCCATGCCGTTTCATCAGGGATTGCGCTTTGCCGGAAAACCGCGTACCCAATCCGCAGGATGAAGAGGTCTCTGCTTCATCCGGTCTGCTGCCGAAGATTTCGCTGGGGGCAGAGGATTTCGCCGCAGGCGTGATTCGACCAATCAATTCGCCAATCGAAACCTCCATTCCTTCCGGGACCAGAATCTCCAGATACCCCGACGCGGGCGATTCCAAATCCAGAACCGCCTTGGAAGTCTCGATGCTGACCACGGTTTCGCCCCGTTTGATCTCTGCGCCTGTCTGTCGGTGCCATCGCACGAGGGTTACATGATCATCGTTGACGGTCTCGCGCGGAATCCGAATTTCCAGGATGTTTTCGGTAAGGGCGCTGGAATTCATCGTACGATCTCCAGAACAGAATCGACTATGGCATGGGCATCCGGCAGGCACATATGTTCCAGGTCTCGTCCCGCCGGAATAGGACATGGTTTAGCGAACACCCGGCCGCATTTCAGATTAAATTTCGGATATTGCTCTGCAACCTGCGAAATTACTTCACTGCCCAGCCCGGCAAATCCCTGCCCCTCCTCGATCACAATCAGGCGGCGGCTCTGTTCGATACTGTCCCTCAATATTGCGGTGTTCATGGGATACAGCCGCGTGGGCAGAAACAAATCCGCCGCAATTTCGTATTCATCAAACAAGATGCAGATGGCCTTTTCCGCTTCCATCCCGATCCCGCCGATTGCCAGCAGCGTAACGTCGGGCGTAGTGTGCGGTTTAAGGCGAATCGCCGGGAAAGGCTGATTGTTCGTCATAAGGGAAAATCCCGTGGGGGGAACGCTTCGTGCTTTTTGCCCGTAGAGAATTTTATTTTCTATCACCAGCGTGGGACGGTCAATGGTTTGGAATAAATGCTTATACAGCAGGTAGGGGCTGTAGCGGCCATGGAGGCAAAGAACCTGTGTTCCGGGTACTCCAACAAAATATTTTTCCAGACTTTGGCTGTGAGTGGGACCGTATCCCCGACCGCCTCCCATCGGCGTCCGCAAAATCAAAGGCACCTTGACGGCGTCGCCGTACATCGAAGCGATTTTGCCCGCCTGATTGATCCACTGGTCCGCCGCGAGGGTCAAAAAATCGCCAAACATGATTTCCGCGACGGCAATATACCCCTGCAGGCAAAGACCATTGGCAAAACCGACCAGCGCCGCTTCGCTGATGGGAGTGTTGCGGACCCGCCCCGGATATTTTGTGCTTAATCCGGCCGTGACTTTGAACGCCCCGCCATAGGGATCTTCGATATCTTCTCCCAGCATAACAACATGCGGATTTTCCGCTAAAGCTTCCTCCATTGCGCGGCGGATGTCCTGGACGATTTTTTCTTCCGGGAATGTTATGTTGGTCCATGAAATGGAGGAAGAAGATGGAGCAATAGTTACAGGTTTAACGGGAGATAGAACATCCTCAGCAAGTTCTTCAATTTGTTCGGCGGATTCTGCCGCCCGGTCGATCCGGCTTTGGATGGAATCCAGAAATTCGATGAACGGCGGATCATCGGCATGATGTTTCAGAATGTTGTGGAGGGGATCTTTGTTTGTAAATTCCTTAATTTCCAATGGATTACGAAAATCATCACCCTTGGAGTGGCTCATGAGGCGGTAGGTGTCGATTTGCAGGAAAAAGGGTTTTTGCCGGGTGCGGACATATTCAACGGCCCGGCTTGCTTCGAGGAAAAGGGTCTGCCAGTCCCATGTGTTTGACTGTGCAGTAGTTATATAAAAAGCGGCGAAGCGGTCGGCGATTTGTCCGGCGAGGTTTTGGGATTGCGGCGTGGATTGTGCGTAACGATTGTTCTCCAGCACGATCAAAACCGGAGCTTGCCAGAGGGAGGCGATGTTAAGCGTTTCGTAAAGTACGCCCTGGCCTAGAGTACCGTCACCAATAAAGAGGACGGATATGGAGTTTTTTGAATTTTCGAAACTATCGTTTTGTACCGCTTTATACCCGTTTTGATCCTGTTTTGCACCGAAATGACCCTGACTGGCCCACTTTTGACCCAATGCGTGTCCGGCGGCGATGGGAGCGAATCCTCCCTGAATGCCATTGGAAAAAAAACCATCGCAGTGGAGGTGCTGGCTGCCTCCCCGTCCCCGGCAGACGCCTGACCTACGTCCCATAATCTCTGCGATCAATCCTTCGACATCATCATACCGGGCGAGGTAGTGGCCATGACAGCGGTGATTGGAAAATATTGCATCGCCGGGCTGCAGATTTCGCGCGACGGCAATGCCCGTAAATTCCTGTCCGATGCAGGTGTGTATAGTTCCGCTGAGTTTTCCCTGCGCGAAGAGGTCCAGCAGTTTCTGCTCGGTCAGGCGGATCGTAAACGCCGAGCGAAGCTCTTCCGCATATTGATCGAAGAGGTCAGCGGTCAGGCAGGTCTGTACTTGTGTTGTCATAAGGCGTTTGCTGGTCAATTCTTAACAAACGCGCAGCATCTCTGCGCGGATATACAGTATTTATCGGTAAATGGACCCAAATCCGTGATTACGAGGGAATATAAAGGATTCATTTATCGGACCTTGTTTGTTTACGGGAGGGAATATTCGCTGGAAAAGACAAAGTGGGAGGATTAGACTGTTTTTCAAGGCAACGCCTTTTCTGGGCATAGCTTGAAATTTTGGACGATCCTGCAGGGTACAAACGAGAATCAAAGGGATATGTCGCCGGGGCTTGTGATAAAGGAATTCGCCATGAATCGACGTGACTTTTTGCGAGCGGGAGCGGCGGGAACGATGGCGGCGGGAACGATGGCGGCGGGGCTGATGGGGCGGGAGAGTCTGGGAATGGCGGCG
>CAZOTP010000113.1:0-9955 GCA_964582655.1 uncultured Pirellulales bacterium
TTGTCATATCGAACAAACCACTACTCAAACTTGAGGTTTTGTTAGAGTGCCTAAGTTCCTTCCCCCTTCGGCAGTTGAATCCCTTCCGGGCTGATGGACAGTGATCCGAGAGTATGGATTCCGATAGCTACCGCGCCCTGGGCATGAATCCCGATGGCTACCGCACCCCAGCACCAGTACCCAAACGCACACGCTCCAAACGCGATATACCCTCCGCTTACTGCCCCGACCGCCAGCGCCCCCAGAGCAATTCCCGCCACGGAAATGATCCCAACACTCACGGCTCCCAAGGCTACCGCCCCTGCCGCAAGTCCCCCTACCGCAATCATTCCCACCGCCATATCTCCGATGGCGATAATCCCCTTTGCCACGCCCGGCGAATCCGTCCCGCCCCGGCAAATATGAATCAAGGGAATCCCCAGAATGCTCCATTGGCTTTTGTAACTAAAGCCAACAATCTGCCGATTGATTGACTGTCGGATTTTCTCCTGTGTCTTCTCATCCAGTTTCGCAGGGATTTTCCTCATTGGATCTCACCTTCTCCCACCTCGGGTTCCATAATCCAGCGGCGGCTCACACCAAATTGCGGTACCAGCAGCATCGCCACGCAGAATCCCCCGCCAGCGGTACATCCCGCCGCCGCTACATGGAGATAGAGCGTCCCGGCGAATGCACTTGCGATACACAACGCCGCCAATCCGGAGAACAGACTGAACAGCAGCATTCGGCACATCCCCGATCGCATCGGCCCGCCCCCATCCCGCGCCAGACGGCATATATATCCTCCTCCCAGAAGAATCAAGATCGACAGCATCCCCACCAGCACGCGATGCCCCCTCGACAAGGGCGGCAAAACGAGACGATTTTCAGGCCTACCCGATAGTGCCCGGATTTCCCGGATCAATTCAGGGGGAATCGATGGCAGTGCCCTATCGTCTCCAGCCGCTCTCCCCGTATTCGAGGGCGGATTCGAGGGCGACATTTCCCCCTCGGACTTCTCTTGACAAAATCCCACCCCGCAGATTCCTATAGCAATCAAGATCATTCGATACCACATGGTTTTCGTCTTTCTGAAGTTTCCAGACATTATAGAAACCTTTTCGGGTTTCCGCCAGTGTTCGCCGTCTATTTCTCAATCCAGGAGTTGAATGTGCTGCCCCACCCATAACCCCTTGATCTATAAATTCTTAAAAATGATTGACCGGCGGGCTAACCTGTGGTAGCATTTGTTATTTGTGTGTCTGGTGAAAAGAACCAGGACCGTACACAATTTCCGATAAGGATGACAGAATGAATACCTGTGTGGTCGGTTTGCAATGGGGAGATGAGGGCAAGGGGAAGATCGTGGATTTGCTCAGCCAGTCCGCGGACCTTGTCGTCCGTTACAGCGGCGGAGCCAACGCCGGACATACCGTCCTGCGAAATGCCGGGGAGAAAAGCTTTGCCCTTCACCTGCTCCCCAGCGGCATCCTCCGTGATAAAACCCTTTGCGTCATCGCCAACGGAGTGGTTCTTGACGCGGAAGTTCTCCTGACCGAAATTGACGGTCTTGCGGAAAGAGGAATCGCCGTAGGAAACAATCTCCGCATTTCCCAGCGTGCCCACCTGGTCATGGATTACCACAAACAGCAGGACCGCCTCAGTGAAGCCGCCCTTGGTACGGCAAAAATCGGCACGACCGCCCGAGGCATCGGCCCCTGCTACGCCGATAAAGTAACCCGCACGACCGCTCTCCGCGTCGCCGATCTGCTCGACCTCAAGGCCCTCCGCGAAAAACTGAATGCCATCGTAGATTACAAGAACAAGCTCTTTGCCGCACTCTATCCCGGAGCAGAGCCGATTTCCGCGGACGCTCTTTTCGAAAAATGCAAACTCTGGGCCAAACGACTGAACAATATGATTACCGACACGACTCCCCTGCTCCATAAGGCCTGGGCGCAGGGCCGCTCCATCCTCTTTGAAGGTGCGCAGGGAACGCTCCTCGACCTCGACCACGGCACCTTCCCCTTTGTCACCTCCAGCAACGCCAGCGCCGTCGGACTGTCTCCGGCCACCGGACTGCCCGCCAAAGCCGTCGATCGATTCCTCGGCGTCTGCAAAGCCTACTCCACCCGCGTGGGATCCGGCCCGTTCCCCACGGAACAGGACAACGAAATCGGAAACTATATTCGTGAACGGGGACATGAATACGGCACGACCACCGGCAGACCCCGGCGCTGCGGCTGGTTTGACGCCGTTTGCGTCAGCTACTCCATCCAGATCGGCGGAATTGATGAAATTGCCCTGCAGCATCTCGACACCCTCAGCGGACTGGATGAACTGAAAATCTGCACCGCCTATCGTTGCCGGGGGGAAACCCTTGAATTCTTCCCCGCCGAAGCCGCTGTCCTCTCCCAGGTCGAATGTCTTTATGAAACACTCCCCGGCTTTTCCGGCGATCTGCGAACCATCCGAAATTTTGACGATTTGCCTGTAAATGCGAAAAACTACGTCCATCGGCTTGAAGCCATTCTTGCCCGCCCCATCACCCTCATCGGAGTCGGGCCCGGACGCGAACAAACCTTAACCCAAAACGGTCAGCTTCCCAGGATGAAATAATTCATGCCCAACAATCCCAACGACATGCATCCCATTCTGGGCATTCCCTGGGTTAAAATTCCTCGGCATATCGCCATCATTATGGACGGCAACGGCCGATGGGCTCAGGAACGAGGGCTTCCCCGCCTCAAGGGCCATGCCATGGGCAGCAAAGCCGTCCGCGAAACCGTCACCGAATGCGCCCGTCTCGGCATTGAATGCCTCACCCTCTACTCTTTCAGCACGGAAAACTGGAAACGCCCTTCTGAAGAGATCGCCGGACTGATGGCCCTCTACGAACAATACCTCGTCGAGGAACGCCCTATGATTATGGAGCACAATATCCGTGTTCGTCATCTGGGCTTTGAAAAAGATTTGTTCCCCGGCGTTTTAAAGGAACTTCGAGAAACCGTCCGCCTTAGCGAAAATAACACGGGCATGACCCTCTGTCTGGCTCTCAATTATTCCGGCCGCGCTGAATTGACTGCTGCCATTCAAAACATCGCATCCCGCGCTGCTGCCAAATCAATCGATCCACATGCCGTCGATGAACATCTCATCAGCGATACGCTCAATACGAGAGGTCTTCCAGATCCAGACCTCCTCCTGCGCACCTCCGGCGAATACCGTGTCAGCAACTTTCTCCTCTGGCAACTCGCCTACGCGGAATTCGTCGTCGTCAAGGAACACTGGCCTGACTTCGATCACAACGTCCTTCACCGGGCGATTCTCGAATATTCGCATCGAAATCGCCGATTCGGCGGATTGGCCTCGAAATAACCTTCGAATCTCGAATATGCTTTTACAATCAACACTGCAAAAACGCGTATTTTTTGGCTCCTTGATGATTCTGATCCTCGCCGGATTGCTCATCGCCGAAGGCTGGATTTCCGCCAACCATCTCGATCCCTCTTTCGCGGCAATCGGCTTTGCGGGAATCGCTTCTCTGTTCGCCTGGATCGCCTGCCTTGAACTTCGAAAAATGAGTTTTGCAAAAGGATTCTCTCCCGATCCCCTCATCATGGCTCTTCCCTCGATACTTCTGATTTTTGAACCGTTCTGGAAGCAGATGTTCCGCCGATCCGATTCCTTGCCTCTGGCATCTCTCCTGCTGGCAACCCTGTTTATCGCAGGTTTTCGGCAAGCATTGCGAAGCGGAACCCGAAGTGCTCTGGCCAACCTCGCCCTACCCTGCCTGGCCGTCATCTATATTGGTCTGGGATTCCGTTTTTTCATGCAAATCCGGCTCTTGGGACATTCGTCGGATTCCTCCTGGGGGCAAATCCAGTACGCCGTCCTCTTTTTGGCCGTCGTAAAGTCAACGGACATAGGCGCTTACTTCACAGGACGGTTTCTGGGCCGACACTCCTGGGTCCCCTCCATCAGCCCCCAAAAAACCTGGGAAGGACTCGCCGGAGGCATCTTCACCGCCATGGTTGTCTCTTTCCTTTTCAGTATCCTTTCGGGTATAATATCCATACCGGCGGCCCTGATGTTCGGCTGGATTACCGCCGTAAGCGGACAACTGGGCGATCTGATGGAATCCCTGATGAAACGGGATACCGACTCGAAAGACTCCGGTGCCCTCGTCCCGGAATTTGGCGGTGTCTTGGATATGATCGACTCCGTGGTCGTCGCCGCCCCCTTCGGCTATGCCGTGCTCGCAATGGGTACGACCGCCGGGGCATACCATTAATTGGAAATGGAAAGGTATTTTGGAATTTACTCTGACATTGGAGCACCCCGAACGACGGGTGCAGTTGTTTGGACCGGCGGATGTCAACCTGCGGCTGATTCGTGACATCCTGGGGGTCCATATCTCCGCACGAGACGGCACGATCAAAATCTCCGGGCGAAAGGACGACGTCTCCAAAGCCGCCGAACTCCTCGACCGCATGCAGCAGGTCGTCCGGAAAAATCAATCCCTGCACAAAACCGACATTCAGAACCTTATCCACGAAATCGCTCATCCCCCGGTCGCCGGTTTTGCACGCCAGATCGACGTCTATGTCCCCAACCGCACGATCGAACCTCGCACCGAAGGCCAGAAACGGTACATTCAGGAAATTGAAAAACAGGACCTCGTCTTCTGCACCGGTCCCGCCGGAACGGGAAAAACCTATCTTGCCGTCGCCATGGCCGTCTCCATGCTCAAAAAAAACATGATTCGCCGCATGATTCTCGCCCGACCCGCCGTCGAAGCGGGCGAAAAACTCGGCTTCCTCCCCGGCGACCTGGAAGCGAAGGTCAATCCCTATCTCCGTCCTCTTTTTGACGCCCTCGGCGATATGATGGACTATTCTCAGATCAAACGTTTCCTTTTCAACGATGTGATTGAGGTCATTCCTCTGGCTTTCATGCGAGGACGAACCCTCAACAGCTCCGTCGTCATCCTCGATGAAGCCCAGAATACCACAATCGGTCAGATGCTTATGTTTCTCACGCGTCTGGGACACGACTCCAAAATGATTGTCACGGGCGATGAAAGCCAGATCGATCTCGATGAGCCGGAACGCTCCGGCCTTGTGGACGCCTGCCGCCGTCTCCATGGCATACACGGCATTTCCATTGTTCATCTCGGCAATGAGGACATCGTGCGGCATCGCCTCGTCTCCAACATCGTCAAAGCCTACGAACGAAACGGCGACTCTGGGGATACATCCACGCTATGAATAAAAAGAAAACAAAACGGGTTAACTCCAGACTGGCCATGGAAGGGCATCTCGCCGCCCGTCGAAATCGTTTCTACCAGACCGGCGCTCCAGCCTCGATCCTGATGCTCTTGGGATTCGTGCTGGCCGCCTCTGCCGTTCTGGCCTTCGACGCCAATCCTCTCACGCCAGATTATTCCCCCGCCGACCACTTCTCCTGGAGAACCTATGCTCTTGTCACGGCCATGATTCTTCTGCTCAGCGGAACCATGGGGCTTTATGTCGCCGGGTACGAACCCGAAATCGTCAAATCCCACACTCGCGGCGCCATCCTGCTGGTGATCCTGTTTGTCATGATCACCCTGGTGCGGTTCGGCATCCTCTTTGGACTTTCTCCATACCTCACCGTGGTCCCGGTGATGATTACCGCCATCATCATGACCATCGCGTTCGATCAACGATTCGCCCTGGGGATCGGGAATTACCTTGCGCTGGTCTCGGTTCTCGCTTTTCGAAATACGCCCGCCGAAGGCTCCGAAAGCCTCTTTGTTCTCCTGGCAACCGGGAGCGGAATGGGCGTTGCCATTCTCGGCCTCCAGGAAATCCGGACGCGAACCAAGATCATCGAAGTCTGTGCCC
This sequence comes from uncultured Pirellulales bacterium, assembly GCA_964582655.1. Taxonomy (GTDB): domain Bacteria; phylum Planctomycetota; class Phycisphaerae; order Sedimentisphaerales; family SM23-30; genus CAZOTP01. The sequence goes on from CAZOTP010000113.1 coordinate 5,868, forward strand.
TGGCGGCTCTGGCGGTCTCGATCATGGTCTGGGTCACAGGACTCTGGCGTGGAGAATCCTGGAAACTCATTCTCAACAACAGCCTCTATGGGGCCGTCGGCGCCATTTCCGTTGGTTTTTTCCTGCAGGGTCTTCTTCCTATCATTGAAAAACTATTTCGTACCGCCACCAACATGACTCTTTTGGATTACAGCGAACCGACCAAACCCCTCCTCAACCGGCTTGCCATGGAGGCTCCCGGCACCTTTAACCACAGTCTGCAAATTGGAATGCTGGCGGAAGCCGCCGCCAAAGCCATCGGAGCCAACGGCCTGCTCTGTCGCGTCGGAAGCTACTACCATGACGTCGGCAAACTCAACAAACCCAGATATTTTGTCGAAAATCAGGCCGATATGTTTAACCAGCACCGTCAACTCTCCCCCACCATGAGCCGCATGATTATCATGGGACATGTGAAAGACGGTCTCGAATTCGCCCAGGAATACAAACTTCCCAAAGTCCTCCATCAATTCATCGCCTCGCATCACGGCACCACCCTCGTGGAATACTTTTACCATGAGGCCATGAAGCAGGCCAGTGACTCCGCCGCCGTTTCGGAATCCGATTTCCGCTACCCCGGCCCCAAACCCCAGTCCAAAGAAGCCGCCATCGTCATGATATCCGACGCCGTCGAAGGTGCCACCCGCGCCCTTAAGGAACCCACCCCCAGCCGTATCGGGACCGTCGTCGATGAAATGATTCTCAAACGTCTCCGCGACGGTCAATTCGATGAATGCGATCTCACCCTCGCTGATCTCAAACAAATCAAAACCAGTCTGGTCCGAAGCCTCTGCGGGATGTATCATGGCCGCATCGCCTATCCAAAATTCGATAAAACGATCAAAAAAAATAGTTCTAAATCCGCCGAAACCGACAAACCCGCATCGGCGCCGCTTTCACCGCCGCAAATCCCATGATGTCCTGAGAATCCCCTTGAAACCGATTGTCATACATATCGCCAATCAGCAGCAGATCCTGCCGGTAAGCCCCGCCCTCATCCGCCGGGTGGTCCGTTTCGTCCTGCGTCAGTTCTCCTGTAAACAGGCTTCCGTCAGTGTCGCCCTGGTGGACGACAACCAAATTCGAAAGCTCAAAAAACAGTTTTTTCATCAATCCCAAGCAACGGACGTCATCAGTTTTAATTTGGATGGGGACACTTCCGCTCCCCGCGGCTCCCTCGACTGTGAAATCGTCATCAACGCCCAGCGGGCCGCCCGATGGGCTGAACGACATGCCTCCGATCCTATTGCGGAATTTTCCCTCTACCTCGTTCATGGACTTCTTCATCAGCTTGGGTTTGACGACCGGACGGAAAGGCTCGCAAAAATCATGCACAACGAAGAAGACAGACTTCTGAACCAGCTTGGATTCGGCACTGTATATTATCGAAAGGGCTAACACGTGGACACTCCTACTTCCTGGTGTATTTTGATTTCCCTGGGCTTCATGAGCCTCACCTTGTTTTTTTCGCTGGCCTCCTATTCCCTGCGCCAGATTTCGTGGGTCAAGCTCGAAGAGGCCCTGGAAGAACGAAATCAGACCGATCGCGTACAAATCATCCATCAGCGGCTCTCCAGCCTCATCTACAGCACCTCCATCCTCCGTCTGTTATCCAACCTCGGCCTTCTCATGAGCATCGCCTATTATTTTATGTCTGGACGGGACGACCTTCCCCCCCACAAAGCATGGCTTCCTCTCGTCGAAGCGTTTATCGTCGCGTCCATCCTTCTCCTGTTCTTCTCCGTGGCTATCCCGCAGGCCTGGGCCAAATACGGCGGCACTTCCGTGCTTGTCCGCTGCTATCTGGCCATCCGCCTGGCCGACACCCTCTTCCACCCTCTGACCCATCTCATGCACGGTATCGAAGATATTGTCCGGAGGCTCGCCGGAGTCTCCCTCAGTGATTCCGAAGAAGAACGCATCCAGGAACGGCAGGAGGAAATCCTCTCTCTCGTCGAAGGGCAGAAAAAAGAAGGCGCCGTCGATGAGCAGGAGCGGGACATGATTGAATCCGTCCTCGATTTCCGCGACACTACTGTCGATCAGATTATGACGCCCCGCACCGAAGTGATCGGCCTCAGCATTGAGGACGACTTCCAAAAAGCCGTCGATTTCGTCCTAGAGCACGGCCATTCCCGCTATCCCGTGTATGAACAGTCCATCGACACCATCATCGGGATGCTCTACGCCAAAGACCTCCTCAAGGGACTCCACAAATCCGACCGCGTTTCGTCCCTTCGAAAAATCGTCCGGAATGCCTTCTTCGTTCCCGAAAGCAAAACCATCCGGGACCTCCTCAACGATTTCCAGACCCAGAAAGTCCACATTGCCGTTGTTCTGGATGAATATGGCGGCACGGCGGGTATTGTCACCATTGAGGACGTCGTCGAAGAGCTGGTCGGAGAAATCGAAGATGAATACGAAGAACCCTCCGAACAAAAATTCGTCAAAATCTCCGATACCATTTACGAAGTGGATGCCCGCTGTCATGTGGATGAGCTCAACGACGAGCTCGAACTGGATCTCCCCGAAGACGAGGACTATGAGACTCTCGCCGGATTCGCCTTCGCCCGTCTGGGAGCCATCCCCAAAAAAGGCGACACCTTTGAATTCAAAAATCTCCTCTTTACCATCCTCGATGTCGAATCCCGGAAAATCAATCGCCTGAAAATTGAAATCAGACCCCTTCCCCAGGAACCCGAAACCTGATTCTATATGACCGAACACAAGGACCAGGCCGTTTGCATCCGCAAAATCAACTACTCGGAATCCAGCCAGATTCTCACCCTCTTCGGCCGCCTCCACGGTAAAATCCGCGCCATCGCCAAAGGGGCCCGAAAGCCCAGAAGCAAATTCAGCGGTGGATTCGACCTGCTCACCGCCGGCGCTGTCCGCTTTCTGCCCACCCGCGGCGAAAACAGCCTTTGCATCCTCGTCGAATTCGTCCTTCAGGAAGGTTTTGCCCCCCTTCGCAAAAACCTCCTTGCCCTCCACGCCGCCCTGTATGCCGCCGACCTGCTCACCGAATGCACCGAAGACCTTGATCCGCACCCGGACCTCTTCGACGCCTTTTTTCTCGCTTTGAGAACCCTCCCCGCCGCTCCGCATCCTCTCGCCGTCCTGCTGCCTTTCGAGATTACACTTCTCGACGAGATCGGCCTGGGCCCGGACTGGAAACGCTGTGCCGCCTGCGGAAAATCCCTCCCTTCCCGTAAAAAACTCTACTTCTCTAGCCGCACCCCCGGCATGATCTGCCCCGACTGCGAACCTGCTGTCATCGAAAAACGGTTTCTATCTCCCGCCGCTCTGGCCCTCCTCCAGAATCCAGGCTCTCTCGCCTCCGCCGCCGTTCCTCTGCTGCTGGAAGTCCATACCCTTCTCGCCTGGCACCAGCGCGAACTCCTGGGAAAACAAACTCCCGCCATGACCTTCTTCGACAAACTTCTTCAGAAATAATCGGATCCTGGAATGCCGAATAGGCTATCACTTCTCCTGTTTCAAAACCGAGAGTACCGCTTGAAAACCGCCTATCCCCCTTCCTGGTGAGTCGGTCCCCAAGCCCCTCACAACAACGCTGCTGCCTCCGGCTCAAAAACCGTTTCTTTGATTTGTTTCCGGATTTTTTCCGCATAACGAAGGGTGGAGGTCTTTTTATTGCCTTCCGGACCGCCATTCCAGATTCGCCCCAGCGCAACAAGTCGATCCGTCAAAGACATCTCCCTGCTAATCACGCCCCGCCCGTGATGCAATAGATAGATTCGGCAGATCTCCTCCGATTTCGCACGATTTCTTCGATCAGACAGCGTATATTTCGGTTTTCCCAGGATTCGATTCACATCGGCAATAACCACTGGATGAATCTGCAGAATCCCCACCGCCCGCCCGTTATCGCCAATCGCCGAAACATTCGATCCGCTTTCGATGACTATCAGCAGCGGCATCAAAACCGTTATCGCTTGTTCGAGTACCTGCAATTCAGTCTCCATCGGACACCCTGCAAAGTAAATCCCCCTTCAATTCTTATGATACTTTAGAATGAGAAAAACTAA
>CAZOTP010000114.1:0-9829 GCA_964582655.1 uncultured Pirellulales bacterium
CGTCTTCGTCAACGGCGCTCCGGTTGTCTCCATCCCCATCGCCGTCTGCCTGTTCTTCATGATGTACCCCATCATGGTCAAAATCGACTTCACCGAAGTTCTCAAAGCCGGCAAAAGCGTCAAACCCGTCGCCCTGACCCTCATCGTCAACTGGGCGATAAAACCCTTTACCATGTACGCTATCGCGATGCTCTTTCTCGGCACCTTCTTTTACAGCTTCATCGGACCGGACGCCGTCGATCACGTCAAAATGCCCTTTGGAATCGACCTGCCCGTAGGCCAAACCTATGGCGTGGGGAAAGTTGTCGAAATCGATGGCATCAAAACACTCGAAGTCCCCCTTTGGCGAAGTTACCTGGCCGGCTGTATCCTCCTGGGCATTGCCCCCTGCACCGCAATGGTGCTGGTCTGGGGATACCTGGCCAAAGGCAATGACGGACACACGCTTGTCATGGTCGCCATCAATTCTCTCTCCATGCTCGTCCTGTACGGTCCTCTGGGCGGTTTTCTCCTGGGCGTCGGACGGCTTCCCGTTCCCTGGCAGGCGCTGGTCCTGTCCATTGCCATCTATGTCGCCCTTCCGCTCATCGCCGGTTATCTCTCCCGAAGATGGATTATCGCCGCCAAGGGGAAAGACTGGTTTCAGCAGAAATTCCTTCACGTTCTCACTCCTGTCACCATTCTCGCCCTTCTGCTGACCCTCATCCTGCTTTTTTCCTTCAAGGGCGACGTCATCCTCTCCAATCCGCTTACCATTTTCTGGATCGCCGTGCCTCTCTTTCTCCAAACCCTTCTGATTTTCTGGCTTGGCTATGGGGCAGCTAAACTCCTCAAACTCACTTACCCCGACGCCGCCCCGTCAGCACTTATCGGCGCCTCCAACCATTTCGAGGTCGCCATCGCCACCTCCACCATGCTTTTCGGGCTCTCTTCCGGCGCGTCCCTGGCTACCGTCGTAGGCGTTCTTATTGAAGTCCCAACCATGCTGCTGCTTGTCAAATGCTGCCTGCGAACCCGGCACTGGTTTGAACCAAAAACCGGCTAACATTCGCATCTTTCCACCATCCGTTCCTCCTGCCCAAAATTGTTAGGATTTTATTAGGGCGGTCCTGCCTGGAAGACCATTTGTTCCTCTGTGAACTTCATTGCTATAATGCCGCCAAACGGCCGCGCCGAGAATCTTGACAAATCCCAACCCCGGAAATAAAATGGGAAATTGTGAATCCCAAACTCCATACAATATCCCCGGAATCGGATTGTTATCCGCGTCTGGCCATCCATTATGCGCTGCGTCAGATTCGCGCATTGAAAACGCATCTTCAGAGAATTCGCCGCACGGGAGACGGGCGAAGTCTGCATCAATCGCGAGTGGCTTCCCGGCGGCTTCGCGCAGCTCTGTCCATGCTGCCTGCAGTGCCGTCTGGGAAAAAGGGAAAAAAATTAAAAAAAACCATTCGCCGGATTACCCGGGAACTCGGGCAGGCACGGGACAAGGATGTGGAAATTGTATTTTTACAGGAGTTCCTGAAAAAGACGCGGGAGGGCCGCTATCGTCCGGCGATTTCCCGAATGCTGCTCCGCGCCCGTCAGGAACGAAAATCGCTTCAGCCTCAGGTGGACCGGGTCATCCGCGATTTCAGGCAGAAAGCGACGCTCCATCCGCTGCAGGAACATTTGAAATCCGTGGCATCGGTACCAGAGAAAGCATTCCTCCTGAATTCGGGAACCCAAACCCCTTTGACCGCCTCGAATCCGGTTCTTACGGAACTGGAGGCGTTCCTGAGTCTTGCGCCCTGTCTGGGGGATCCGCTGGATACCCAACGACATCATCTAATGCGGATTGCCGCCAAACGGCTGCGATATACCATGGAAATCTGCGCCCCGCTGTATGACCGGACGTGGACCTCCAAACTCAACCAGATGAAGGCACTTCAAACCGCTCTGGGGGAAATCCGGGACTGCGATGTTCGTCTGGAAAAACTCGATGCCTTTCTTCGCGAGGAGAAGCGGCGAACGAGAGAGTATTTCGGCTATGCCAAATCGCTGGCGGAGCTGCAACCGGGCATGGACTATCTGCGAGAAAGGCTTCAAACGCTTCGCCGGAACCGGTTTGCCTCGCTGGTTCGCCTGTGGCAGCGGCTGCGGCGGCAGCGGTTCTGGGAGAGTCTTATTCCAACGTCGAACTCCCCCGCCGGTGAAAAACCCGGCCGTCCGACCGTCCGGCGATCCGGCGTTCTCCACACAACCGGGCGAGCAACTCGATGAGAGCCTTTGAAATTCGCCAACCGGTTTTGTCCGCCGAATTGTCCGCCGAATTTTCATTGACTCGCCGGAGGTATCAGGATATGCTGATTTTGAAATCTTAATAAACTGTTTTCCAATGTCCTGAAGATACAATGGACTGGAAACCAATCTTCCGCTGAACATACCATGGACAAGCAATCGCCGACCATGCAAAATGTCGCCGCCATCGATATCGGATCGAACCTGATTCGCATGATCATCGCGGAAGTGTCGCCGCAAGGCGAGGCCAAGGTGCTCGAACAGCTCCAGCGCACGGTTCGTCTCGGCCAGGACACCTTTCCGCGCGGCCGGCTCAGCGCTGCTTCCATTCGCGCTGCCATCGCCGTACTTCGCGATTACAAAAAGCTTCTGGATTTCTACCGCATTGTTCGAATCCGCGCCGTCGCGACCAGCGCCGTCCGGGAAGCGGCCAACAGCGACACCTTTCTGGACCGTGTGTTTATCGCGACCGGGCTGGATGTCGAGGTGATCGACACATCCGAAGAAAGCCGTCTGACCGTCTCCGCCGTTCGCCAGGGGCTTTCTGCCCGGCTGAGCCAGTCCCAATCGAATATCCTGATCGCCGAAGTCGGAGGAGGGAGTATTCTTCTGACCCTGCTGTGCGGCTCGGAAATCATCACGTCCCACAGCCTGCCTCTGGGATCCATCCGTCTGCAGGAAGCGTTGATGACTGCGGGGGATTCGCCCCTGCAAGCTTCGGAAATCCTCGCCGTCCGCATCGAAAACGAAATTTCCGGCATCGAGAAGATGTTTCCGGCAAAGAAATTCCATTCTTTTGTCGCACTGGGGGCGGATGCCCGATTCGCCGCCCGCCATGTTGGAAAACCGCTTCCCGAATCGGAATGGTTTCAGATCACCGGTCCCGCATTCGGCAAATTCCTGAAAACGATCAAGCCTTCCACACCGGAACAGCTTGTCAAAACCTTTGGAATTCCCTTCTCGGACGCGGAAACGGTTAAACCGGCCCTGCTGGTGTATCAGGCGTTGATGCAGGCTCTGCGGGTGCGAACCATGATTGTCTGCCCGCTGTCCATGCGGGACGGCCTGCTGCTGGATCTGACCCGCCGCGTGACGGGGAAGGAAGATCCCGCCCTGACGGAGGGGGTGATTCATTCGGCCCAGGCGATTGCCCAGAAGTACCAGGTCAATCCGGAACACGCTGAGCAGGTCGCCCGCCTATCCGTTCAGCTTTTCGATGAATTTCTTGCCGAACATGGCCTGACGTCCCGGCATCGGCTGCTGCTCCAGATCGCTTCGCTGCTCCATGAAGCCGGCGATTTTATCAGCGCCCGCTCGCATCACAAACACAGCTATTACCTCATTGCCAATTCCGAAATTTTCGGCCTGACGCGTCGCGAGCTGATGATTGTCGCGCTGGTGGCCCGCTATCACCGCCGGAGCTGCCCCAAACCCACGCATTTGGAATACACGGCGCTGGCCCGTGACGACCGGATGATTGTGAACAAGCTGGCGGCTCTGCTCCGCATCGCCGATGCGCTCGATGCGGACCATCTGCAGCAGGTCCGCATCCTTCGCTGCGAGAGACGCCAGGAGGAGCTCTGGATTTTTGTACCCTACCTGCCCGACCTGTCGCTTCAGAAACGAAGCCTCGCCTTCAAAGCGGATTTGTTCGAGGATATTTACGGCTATAAAATTCAGCTGGAAACGGACCTTGCCCTGAAAACGTGATTTCCATGAAAACGAAATTTCTCAGCCAACCGGAGTATTACCTCAACCGCGAGTTAAGCTGGCTCGAATTCAACCACCGGGTTCTGCAGGAAGGATGTTCCTCGTCCGTTCCGCTGCTGGAACGGCTGAAATTCCTGTCAATTGCCTGTTCCAACCTGGATGAATTTTTCATGGTTCGCGCGGCCTCGCTTCGTCAGCAGCAGTCCGCGAAGGTCCGCAAGCGGGACCCAAGCGGCATGACGCCCGCCGAGCAGCTCGGGCAGATCAGCATTCGCGTTCATCAGATGGCCTCCGATCTCGCGCAAGCGGCTCGATCCGTCCTGTCGGACCTGGAGAAGGAAGGGATTCGGATTCTCCGACGCCGACAATGGACTACGGCGGATGCCCAGTTTCTCCGCGATTATTTTCAGCGGGAGGTGCTTGCCACCCTGACGCCCGTTGCCGTATCCCATAGCCGATCCCTTCCTCTGCTGCCGGGTCTGCAATGGCATGTTCTTGCCGCGGTTCAGCCCGAAGAAAAGACGGCTCGAACCTTTTCGATGGTCATAGTTCCGCTGCCAACCGTTCTTCCGAGGTTTGTTTCGCTGCCCGGGGCTCCTGTGAGTCTGGTCCCGCTCGAAGATGTCCTCACCGCCCATCTGGATCGCATACTGCCCCGGCAGAAAATCACGGCGATCAGCCTGTTCCGGATTACCCGCGACGCGGACGTTTCGATTCAGGACGACGAGGCGACGGATCTTCTGGACGTAGTGGAAAAACCCATTCTGGACCGCCGTCGCCGCTCGCCGGTCCGCCTGGAACTCTCCCCGGACACAGCACCGGCCCTCCGGCAATGGCTCCTCAAAACGCTTCGCATGCCGCCGGATGACCTCTATGAAACGGACAGTTTCCTGGATGCCTCCTCCCTGATGGAGCTGTCGCAGCAGCCCGGGTTCGACCGGCTAAAGGATCCCCCCTGGCCCCCGCAGCCTTCGCGCGATCTGCTGGGTGCGGAGGATCTCTGGCAGGAAATCCAGAATCACGACATTCTCCTGTTTCATCCCTATGAACGGTTCGATCCGGTTGTGCAGCTTCTCCAGCTTGCCGCCGAAGATCCCGGTGTTTTGGCGATCAAGCAGACCCTCTACCGCACCAGCGGCGATTCTCCCATTATCAAAGCCCTGCAAACCGCCGCGGAGAATGGCAAACAGGTTACCGTCCTGGTGGAATTGAAGGCCCGCTTCGATGAAGCCCGCAACGTCCAGTGGGCGCGAAAACTCGAAGATTCGGGCTGCCTGGTGCTCTACGGCATCGCCGGATATAAAACCCATTCCAAAGCCCTGCTGATCGTCCGGCGTGAAAAAGACCGCATCCGCCGCTATGTTCATCTGGCGACGGGAAACTACAATGATAAAACCGCCCGCCTCTATACCGATCTGGGCATGATGACCTGCTCGGGGTCCACCGCAAGCGATGTCGCCACGTTCTTCAATCTCCTGACCGGCTATTCCGATGTGGTTGGCTGGTCAGATCTGGCCATCGCGCCCACCGATCTTCGCCGCCGCTTCCTCGAACTGATCGAGCGTGAAGCGCATTGTTCCACACCCCAGCAGCCGGGGCTGATCATGGCCAAACTCAACTCCCTTCAGGACCCGGACATTATCCGCCATCTCTATATGGCCAGTCAGGCGGGCGTAAAAATTCTGCTCAATATTCGCGGAATCTGCTGCCTTCGGCCGGGAGTCAAGAAAATCTCCCAAACCATTGAAGTCCATTCCATCATCGACCGCTACCTGGAGCATTCGCGGATTTTTTACTTCCAGAACGCCGGTCACGACGAGCTATACCTCTCCAGCGCGGACTGGATGACGCGAAACCTCGATCAGCGGTTTGAAATTTTGTTTCCCGTGAAAGATCCGAATCTTCGCCGCCGGCTGCTGCACATTCTGCACACCTGTTTTGCCGACAACACCAAGGCATGGATTTTGCTTCCGGACGGGCGTTATCAAAAAATTCCAACCGAAGGCCCAGCCATTCGTTCCCAGGAAACGTTTTATCAGGAAGCCGTCGATGCCGTCCGCCGGTGGGAAAAATCCCGGATCCGATTTCGGCCGCTTAAACGCCCCGGCGTGTGAGATGGGGCGAATCGATGTAAAAAGGCTCTTTTTTCTTTATTCCTTTGCCCCGGTATGCCCTGCCAGGGCAACGGCGCCCAGCACCACCGCATCGTCCCCCAGCGCCGACTGCACCAGCCGTCCGTCCCGATTGGCGCCGGGCAGGCTGTGATTCTCAAACACTTTCAGGGCAATCGGAAACAGGTAGCTTCCGCACGCCTCCATCACTCCGCCCCCCAGCACAATCACTTCGGGATCGAGAATATGCCGGATCGATACGCAACCATATCCCAGAATTTCTCCTGTTTTCCGCAGCACTTCGCGGGTGAGGGGGTCTTTTTGTTCCAGCGCCTGGGAGAGTGTCCCGCTGCGAATCATGCGAAGATCTCCCTTGAGCAACCTGGAAATCACGGTTTTTTTTCCGCTTTTGATGCTTTCCCGGAGATCCCGCTCAATCGCGGTGCGGCTGGCCAGCGATTCAAAACACCCGTTGTTTCCGCACCCGCACCGGGGCCCGCCGAATTGCACCATCATGTGTCCGACCTCCATCGCCGCCGACCGGGCGCCGTGCCAGAGTTTTCCTTTTCGGACGAATCCCCCTCCGATTCCCGTGCCCACGAAAATCCCCACCGTGCTTTTGGCTCCGCTGGCAGCGCCCCATGTCGCTTCCCCCAGCGTTCCCAGATCGCAGTCATTCCCCACCGCAACAGGCACCCGCAGAAGTTTTTCCAGACCTTTGCGCCCCTCTACCCTGCCAAGCTTCAGGTTCGGGGCTTTGACCAGCCGTCCCCGGTCATAATCCACTACGCCGGGCAGAGCTACCCCGACCGCCTCGACATCCTTCATCAGATGCCCGCTGTGGCTTATGCACATCCGCAGCACATGCTCGATCAGGCGGATCAGATCCGCTCCTGTCAGCTTTCGAGGCGTCTTGTCCCTTGCGCTGGCCAGTATGCGACCATCCATTGCCACCACGGACGCCTGAATCTTCGTCCCCCCCACATCGACTCCCGCATACACTTGAGGCTCTCGTTTCTTTTTCATAACGCTCCTGGTTGATCGTTTGATGGTTCCGATCTGAAATCGATTAATAGGATTAGCATTTCGAAATGCAAATCCAAAGTGATAAAAATTATTTTTCCCTGGATATCTTCGGAAGGTTTTTGACGGTCCACAGATCGGTCAGTTCCGCTTTCGTGCCTTTGCGCAGGCCGGACCATGCCCGAAGGTTCAGCCGGATACACGCCGCCGCTGCGGTCGGCAAGTGATTCTGCCGGCCGGTCAGTTCCGCAAGAAATTCCTCAAGGTCCGGATTATGCCCCACGACCATCAGAATCCCGGATGTCCCCCCGTGTTTCCGGATCGCCTGCCAATAGGATTTGGCCGTTCCCTCGTACAGCGAATCGATATACAGAATTTTCCCCTCATATCCGCACGCTTCCGCAAGAAGCTTGGCCGTCTGCGTGGCCCGTTTCGCCGGCGAGCACAGAATCCGGTCTGGGCGCATCAGGGCTTTTGCCAGAAACGCTCCCATCCGCGGAGCATCCCGCATCCCCCGGCCGTTCAAGGGCCGATCCGCATCCGCCAGGGCGTCCTCCTCCCAACTGGATTTGGCATGACGCAGCAACAGCAGCATTTTGCATGATTCTTTCACATTCAAACGCCTCCATCGAGTATGGCAGCCCTGCATGCCGCAATCAATCCGGGATCGCTCTTCCTTCGCGTAAACCGTTCAGAAAGCGACGCCCAGGGAGCAAACCAGCGAGTGGGCACGGCCAAATTCGGGTTCCAATTCCGGGAACATGTTGTACTGGTAGCCGATATCCAGGGTCAGCCAATCGGTCGGATAGATACCCACGCCGCCGGTTACCGCGGCATTGCCGTACTCATCGAACGCTCCTCCGGTTCGAACAAAAAAACCATCCACCAGCTCATGGTCGATTCCCATCAAAAGCCGGCTGGCATGAAGATCGCCATAGTCATTGCGGATATGAAAGAACTGATAGTCTAGAAACACGGCGGAGTCTTTTTTATACTCATAGGAAAGCCCTGGCCGAACGGCATACTGATGGCTGGTATCGTCTGTTTTTACATCTCCGAAGCCGAAATTCATGAAATCGTAGTACACAGTATCGCTGTCGGACAATCCATAATCGAGCACCAGACCCGCGCGAAGCTTTTCTGTGCATTGAGCCAGACCGCCGGCTCGAACGCCATAGCTGTCGGAGTCCGTCCTGGCGACGGGGGCGGAACCATAATCAAACCGTGTTTCGGAGGGAGCGTAATTCAAATTTAAACCAAAGCCCCAGTCCTCCAGGCGTTTGCCCCATTGCAACTGATAATGCTCCATCTCGAAATCGAAATCCAGACCGGTTTTCATGGCGGTTTCATTGCTGCGGACTACGGCAACGGTGGGCTGGAGGCTCCCCCAATCCTTCAGATTGAAGGTGGGGGTGAGGGACGCTACGTGAAGGTGCGTTCCTTCCTCAAAACGGAGGAACGAATATTGGGGATTCACGCTCAGCGGGACATTCTGCTCCCGGGCCAGCCAATCAGCGGACGCCGGATTGATGGAAGAACCCCATTTGCTTGCCGCAGATGCACCGCCCACGGCGGCGACATCACCATAGGAGGCGAACCGGCTTAGCGCAGCGGGGAATCGCAGTGAAAAATCCTTATCATCAAGGTCGGAGGCCCGGACAGACCGGCTAATCAGGGCAAACAGACAGATTATGAGCAAACGAAGGAAAAAGGAGGATTTTGTGCAGCACATCTTTTACTCCAGATTCGAGGTTCTAGATGATATCGATAGCGTTTTGTGCACATCAAGCGATTTGACCGCATTTTCGAGATCTATAGCCTGACTGTATGCTAACGACTGTGAAGCGGTTCGTCAAGCCTGGTTTCTATTCATACCACAGACACAGGATGTCAGGCAAATCGGAAGGTATCGGAACCCATATCGGCCTTGGGAGTCCGTCAAAGTATCCCCCATAAATCCATTCCACATCCCAAAATTCACCGTAATTTACCGCCATCGTTACACGAACAAATCCGATTGACAGGCAGAGCAATCTGTTCATTGTATGAACAGTTTTGTTCCGGCGGATCAGCAATAAATTACTTAACGTGTTACTTCACGAATGGCATTTTTCTGTTTTTTTGGGCTTGATTCATTTGACGCAAGGCTTTATATATGAATAGGTTAGGGCCTGTAGCTCAGTCGGTAGAGCAGGAGACTCATAATAGAACTTAGGGAGTTTTTCAACTCTTCCATAACTCCTGTATTTACAGTATTCCCTTGTAGTTATGTTATTTTCTCTCTTGTGTAAATTTGCGTTAAGTTGTGCTGAAATATAGCTATTTTGTGGGGGTGCGCTTAACAATTTGCCAGCGCAAAATTCAGCGGGGAGGATGCTGAAAAAAAATTTCTTAAATTTCCGATTTTTCTTTGTTTTTTCGTGGCAAAAATCTGTCTAGTTATTTAGAAGGTCTTACCAAAAGGGTTTTTTGTGAAAACTTCGAAAATCAATTTCAGGGTATCCGATGACGAGTTTTACGTCTGGAAGGCTTTGTCTGCTAAAAGCGGGCGGAGCGTTTCGGCCATGCTGCGGGACTTCCTGCCGCCGATGTCCATCCTGGCGGGGGTTCTGGCGATGGAGGAGGGTCAGGTTCTGGATGTCGTAATGGAAGGGAGTTTTTCTCGTGGGTGAAACGACGACGGGCGGCTGGCGGTCGAGGGA
>CAZOTP010000115.1:0-9760 GCA_964582655.1 uncultured Pirellulales bacterium
AGCATGGTCACACTCTATTCCATAGTGCTTTGTATTCTTACAAAACGTTTCTATTTTGCAAGTTTTTTGTCCCCTTCTTCATAAAATCCCTGTTTGCCAGCCGTAAATAGGGACGCGCAGCATATCGTGACAGGAATCACAAAATTCGACAATGAACCGTTTCGATTGTTTCTACTGATGCCGGTACAGCAGCACGCCCACCTTTTCCCGCGTGATCAATCCCTCCCCCATTATCGCATCCAGCTCCGGCAGAATCCCCTCAATCTTCTCCGGCGTATCCACAATCTCGATCACCAGCGGTAAATCCTCCGACAGCCGCAGCACGTTCGCCGTATGCAGACGGCTGTTCGCCCCGTACCCCAGCAGCCCCCGCAGCACCGTCGCGCCGGCCAGCCCCTTCTTTCTCGCCAACTGCACGATTGCCTCATACAGGGGCTTACCGCCATGCCGGTCCGCCTCCCCGATAAAAATCCGAAGCAATTCCGCCTGTTCCGGCAGTTTCATAACCAGCTCCTTCCCCTCAGATCATGCTTCCCAGCTTCAATCCCAGTATCATCGCAAAAATCCCCGCCGCGTTCTGCAGCAGAAAATTTCCCCCCGCCCACAGCCACTGCGACCCCTCCAGCATCCGCGCGGTTTCGAATGCAAAGGTGGAAAACGTTGTAAAGCCGCCGAAAAATCCCACGAAAATCACCATCCGCAGAGATCCCGTGAGGCTCAGCCGCGACTCCCCGACGGCCCAAAAAATCCCGAACAGCAGACACCCCCGCACGTTCCCCGCCGTCGTCCCCCATGGCGAATGCGTCCCTCAACGCCTCCCTTGCCTGCGAGGGTACCATCCGTCCCCGCGCCCCGCTGCACCAGTCCTCACAGACCATACCGCGCCAGCGTCCCCAGTGCCCCCGCCGCCGCCAGATATATCATCTGCATCCTCATGCGTGTTTCTCATCCCTCGTTCGAATACGTGTAAAAATCGGTCCTCCGTGTTCCGATACGCCGCTGTTCGTCCGGTACATCATACTACGGCACTCGAACGATTCCAAATACAAATTTTACACGGTCCGTCTAATCCCGTGAAAACGCCAGAATGGGAAAAAATGAAAGGGAACAGGGAAAGCCCGATCCCGAATATCACTCCGCGGCCGAATTCCTTCGCAATGTTGATGCAAATCGTAATTTGTAATATCAGCCAAAGGAAAAATCCCACAACAGGAATGGAATTGCAGGAACACATCGCCAGCCCCAGCCACCCCGGCAAATTACCTACCCGGGCAAATACCCACATGTTGTAAAAGGGCACAAAAATGGCCCATCCGTCTTCTCCCGATTTTTCATACACAATCCACATCGAAATCATATTCAGCACGGCCAGTCCCAGCAGGGTGATCCCCATTGCCGCATACACCCATCCCGGAATTCCCCGGAGAATTCGAATAACCGGATGTTCCTCGAATGACACAAATAAAAGCTCTTCATAGCCTCGTGCCCCCAGATGAGCCTCTTTCCCATCGGAATCCAGAGAGGCGATCCCGTCCAGTCGGATTTTCCCCTGCACCTCCCGCAGGCATACAAGGATCGAACGGTCATGATTTTCATACTCGACCCGGTAATCCAGAATCACCCGATCCCCTTCCGGGGTTTCTTCCGTAGCGGTTTCTTCCTGCTCCATTCGAAGAATGCCGTCCGCATCAATAGCTTCGCGGAACTGCTCCATATCGCTATACTGAATACTGACCAGGAGCTCCGGGGTCAGCCGCTCAAACGCCTGGCTCAGTTGGTCTTCTTTCAGCAGTTCCAGAAATTCCTCGGCAAACTTCCGATTCTCCGCCATATCCCGTTCGGGGGAGGCTGATGCGGTTTTGGAATCCGAGGATTTCGGCCAAAAGAACCATCCCAAGGCAAGCATCGCCGCGAAGCCGCACGCGGCCAAAACAAATATCCAAGGCTTTTTCAGCGAAACTTGATGATGGCGCTTTCGGGAGGGGATTCTTCGCCGTTCGACGGAATCATCAGAGTCGTATGGCAGGCGGAACAATGACATTCCTGACCGGCATAGGTTTCCGGCACCTTCAATTTCTGACCGCATTGCGTGCAATAAAACCGGATCATGTTCGTTCTCCCTGATATGGCTTGGTAACGGATTCGAGGGATAACATCCCCATCATGGACATCACCTAAGAAACGCTCCCATGCCCCGCGGCGCCAGCGCGCCCCGTCCGTATCGCGCCAGCGTCCCCAGCGTTCCCTCCGCCGTCAGACCAATCCTCTGAATCGCCATACCTGGATCTCTTTCTTGCAAGGCCTGCTTCAAATCGGCCGCGGCAGCGAATTTCGCCCCCGCTTACAGGTGCCAGGGCGACCGCATGGGCCGGCTGAGCAGGCGGTTGGCTTCCTCGTCGTTGACAAATTGTTCGGCGGCGGGGTCCCAGCGGAGCTTCCGGCCCAGCCGCATCGCGATGTTTCCGATGTGACAGACGGTCGCGGAGCGGTGGCCGACTTCAACATCGCAGATCGGATTTTTCCGCCTCTTGATGCAGTCGATGAAATTGAGGTAATGATCCTTGCTGTCATAAAGATGGATTTCATCGGGACGAATGACGGATTTCAGGATGGATTTAGGGTGGGCGTCGATCCCGTCGCGGGACACGGCGATCCAGCCCTCGGTGCCCTCGAAGGTTTTTCCCCGCTGTTTATTGACCAGGAGTTTGACGCCGTTGGCGTAGGTATATTCCAGTTCCACATGTTCGGCGGTGTTGAAAAGACCGTCGGAGGGATATTCGGCCTTGCCTTCGACCTCGACGGGTCCGGAGGAATCGGCGCCGTTGGCCCACTGGGCGATATCAAAATGATGAGCGCCCCAGTTGGTCATCTGGCCGCCGGAGTAGTCATAGTTGAAGCGGAAGTTGTAATGGCATCGCATGGGATTGTAAGGCGCCCGGGGAGCGGGGCCGAGCCACATTTCATAATCGAATCCGTCAGGAACCGGCTCTTCCTTCCACCGGAGGGGGTTGGGATTGTTACCCGGAATGCCGGTGTTCATCCGCAGAAGCGAACCGATGCGGCCGTTGCGGACAAGCTCGCAGGCCTGGCGAAACTGGGCCATGGACCGCTGCATGCTTCCGGTCTGAAATACGCAGCCATAGCGGCGGACCGCCTCGCACAGAAGGCGCCCTTCGCGGACGGTCAGAGAAAGCGGTTTTTCGCAGTAAATATCCTTTCCGGCGCGGGCGGCGGCTATGGAGATAGGCACATGCCAGTGATCGGGAGTGCTGATCGCGACCGCGTCGATATCGGAGCGGGCCAGGACCTCACGGAAATCGTTATAGCTGGATTTTTCATCGAGGCCAAGCAGACTCAGGTGCGGATCGCGACGCTTTTTATCCACATCGCAGATGGCAAGAATCTGGGCGCAATCGAGAGCGTGAAAGGCGTTCAGATTCTGCTCTCCCATGCCGCCGCAGGCGATAATCCCGACTGTGATGCGGTTGCTCGGGGCCCCGGCGCCGAAAACCGAGGACGGCACGATGGAGGGAAACGTCATCGCCGCGCCGGCGCCGGCGGCAGTCCGGAAAAATTCGCGGCGGGAAATCGTGGAACGCGAATGGCTTGGAACAGGTTTCATATCGAAATTCTCGGTCATCAGACGCCAGTACTAACGGTACAGTTGAATCTCATTTTTCAGGGCAACGGGATTTTCATACACCACCGGCGCGGGAGCGATCCAGGCCTGCAAATCCGGCAGGTCGTAATACCGCAGCGCCTCGGGAACGACAATCCCCATCAGATCATGCACCAGGGGATATTTGACCGCATCCAGCCAGGTTGGAATGGCCTGGCGAAGCGTGACGGAGCAAAACCCTTTCCCGATGGCGGCGGCGTGCAGGGCGGGAACGGAGGCCTGACCATACGCGATAAGCTGAATTGCCCCGGCATCCACGGCTTCCAGTTTGGAAAGCACATCGAAGGCCATCAGAATATCCGCCGTCCGCTGCCCGACAAGAGGATAACCAATATAAAACCCCATGCCGGCGTTGCGGTATTCGGCATTCCAGTGTTTGGGATCGTTCTTGGATTCGGCCGGGTCGTCAAGGGTTTCGCCATAGCCTCTTAAATCAACCGTCAGAACGATTTTGCCCTGCCGGACGAGCTGTTCGATCATGCCGTTGCGGTCCGCTTCGACAGCTTTCCCTCGCGAATCCACATAGAGCACCGCGGGCATTTTGTGGGA
This sequence comes from uncultured Pirellulales bacterium, assembly GCA_964582655.1. Classification (GTDB taxonomy): domain Bacteria; phylum Planctomycetota; class Phycisphaerae; order Sedimentisphaerales; family SM23-30; genus CAZOTP01. The sequence goes on from CAZOTP010000115.1 coordinate 4,229, forward strand.
ACGCTTGCCGGGCATAAACAGAAGCGAAGGCAGCGGAACCTGCGAATCGGCGGTGAGAATCCACTTCTCCACGGTATAGCCGATGCGGTCCAGCACAGCGACTTTCCGCGTCTGCGTAGGGGGAATCGGATCGGGCAGGCCGAGCAGGCGTTTGACGGTTTCAAGGGCCTGGTCGGGGGTATGGTCGGCCTGGAATTGTTTGCGCCCGGCCGCAAGCTGCCAGGCGCATTCCAGATTCATATCGACCAGGCTCCGCTCATCGGGCCAGGACGAAAGAACCTGGCCGGTTTTCGTTACCCGCAGTTCTTTCTCGGTTTTCAAAATCGGCTCGGATTCGTTCACCGGTGAAGAATCGTTGTAAAACCATCGTCTCATCCACTGAACCGCCTGCTCGCGGCGGGGCTTGCTGAAGCCGTGCTTGTCGTCGTAACTGAACATCTCCACGGCATCCGGCGAGCCGAGCAGAGAATAGATCTTTTGAGCTTCCCCGAAGACCTTGCGGGTTCCCCGAATATCGAAAAAATCCTGCTCGGCGGCGAGGATTTTGGTCGGTTTAGGGGCTCGCATTGCGATGTAATCGGCGTGATCGATCCCCAGCGGGCCCTCGTTGTGCCATAACTGGCAGCCATCCTGAGGCCCGATGGTGGGAAAGACGGTTTCCTGTCCGGTAATAAAACAGGACGGCGCGGCAACGGCGATGCGATCATCCCAGGCCATCAGGAACATCGTCTGCGTTCCGCCGCCGGAGTTTCCGGTCAGTCCGATACGCTGCGGATCGACTTCGGATCGGCCGCACAGATAATCGAGTGCGCGGATATTGTCCCACAGCTCATAGCCCGCGACATCGCGGCCCACCAGCAGCGAGCCGACATCCAGAAGGGTGTGATCGGTTGTTCCGCCCCGCGTAGCCGGTTTATCGGCGGCCAGCAAGGATTGATAGCGTTCCCCCTGACAGATGGGATCCACGCTCAACACCGCAAATCCGTTTTTAACCAGCAGAATGCAGGCGGACTGGTACGCCTCGCCGGCTTTGGCCGTGGGTTCATGGCCGCAGACAAATAAAATCCCCGGAAACGGGGCGTTTCCCGCCGACGGAAGATACAGGTTGGCGGTCACGTGATGATTGGGCCTGCTCTCGAACGACAGCTTTTCAATCCGGTACCCCTGGCATGAAATAATCCCGGAGATTTCCGCGTTCAAGGGGGTTTTTTCCGGAAACGATTCCACGATGCTCTGATATTTCGTTTTCAGATCCTGCTGCCGGTTTTTCACCGCGTCCACGGACTCCAGGGCCGCCTGGGCGTCTTTCTTCCGCTGATCAAACTGCGACTGCGCCGCTTTGAGCATATACTGGAAAAACAGATCATGGGATGGCTCGGACAGGACATCCAGTTCCGTATTCTTCGAGGCGGCGGAGGACTCGGGTTTGGTGGATTCGGTTTTCTGCGCAAGGATGGTTTCATCCAGTTCCGCCGTCAGCAGATTGGTCTGGATTCGCCGCTGCGATTCGGGAAGAAGAACCGCAGTTTTCCGGGTAAAGCCGGCCAGTACGATGGATCGCCGGTCCAGAGTAATCGTGGATTCGCCGGCAGGAAAATCCTTCCAGAACCATTGTCCCGGCGCTTCCGGGAACGGAGCCGCCGAGCAGGGATAATGCTCCCAGTCCCGCGGCGGCGCCTCGCCGTCGGGAACGCAGATAAACGCTTTCACCGGCTCGGTGGCGATGAAAGGAATCGCAACGGCAGGACGCGGCGGCGACCAGTCAAAACGAATGGAATTCAACCCGAGCAATTCACGGGGAATGCCTTCGAGAATATCGGGCCGGTCATTGTACTTCCCAGCCCCCAGGCTAACGGTAAAGACCTCCTGGTTCGCATCGACGGCCCGAATCGGAACCACGGGATAGCCCCGCTCCAGAGCGGGCAGTGCCTGACGAACGCGATATAGAATCTGGACATTGGCTTTGAGCCGGGCCAGTTCCTGTTCGAATTTCGGAAGAACATCGGACCAGACCAGCGTTTCCGGAGCGGGGTACGGATAGCGCCGCCCGCTGTCATGCCGGCCGGCGCAGTCCATATACGTTGAAGCGGTCAGCGATGCCAGTTGGCGATACGTCTCCACCGAGTGTTCCAGTTCAGCGAGGCAGGAATGGAGCTTCTCCAAATCACTCGTGTATAAAAACTCCAGTCCCAGCGTCGCCGCCTGAGTCTTTTGCCGATAAAATTTCGCCACCCAGTGAATCGCCCGAAGATCATTCAAAAATCGGTCAAATTCCAGTTGGGACTTCGTCACGAAATCGGCGGCTGTCTCGGCGGAGTCAAGAGCGTCTGTCGCGTGGGTCAGCATTTCGTCGGCGGCCTGCCAGGGGGTTTCTCCGTCCACAATATCCTGCTGCCCATTGGCCCGCTTCCAGGCAAAGGAACTGATCGTATCCCCTTTCTCGGGATTGTACCAGCGACGGGACGCGATCAACTGGTCCAGGGTTTGACCCAGCGTGGTTGCCAGATAATTTTCCGTGGTCACCGCAAAGGAACGGGCCGCCTGCGGCATGACTTCTCCGCTCAATTCATAGGCGCGAAGAATCAGACGGGCAGCTTTGCGCGATCCGTACCGCTCTTCCAGCTTCGCGGTCCAGTATTCTTTTTCCCGGTTTACATTCCGCTCCGGATTCCAGCTATAGCGAGCCCACGCCGCGTACCAGATCCAGTCACGGTGAATCTGCTTCAGCCGGGGGACCGCGCGATCGGCGGTATAAGGCCAGTCCCAGTACCGCAGCGGATACAGATGCAGGCCCTGAATGCCCGTTTCGGCGCAACTGGCGACGGCACGCTGAATGAAATCGGGCGATCCCCAGCGAAACGGCTCCAGATTCGCCACGCAGTGAACATTGGTAATCGAAGGGGCCAGATTCGCCAGCCGCTGATGGGCCTGACCGCCCCGCTCCCACGCGTAATGGCGGGTCGTCTTCGGGTCGGTTCCCCCTCCCAACTGGTCGCAGGCGAGGGTCTCATTGTTGTACTTGGACTCAATATAAAGATTGGAATACAGCCCCCGGGCCGCTTCCATGGTGGAAAAAATGTCCGTGCTGTGGCTGCGAATAATCAAAGGCGGCTCCGGCTGCCCGGCCTGCAGACCCTCGCGTACCGCGGGAATCACCACCTCGCAGAGCCATCGCTCATCCTCCTGCAGCGCCTCCCCCAGACACATCATCAGACCCACATGCGGGTAATTCCGGATAAATTCCGTATAGCAATACCGGCTGTAATCGGCGACCAGAGGCGTTATCTGGCGATGCTGGAAATCGAGGTTATGCGCCTTCGCAAAAGCGTGGGATACATGAATATTGTAATGATTCTGCACAATCCAGATATTCCGCCGGTCCGCTTCCGCGCAGAGCCAGCGGAAAAGCTCGATATTCTCCTGCAGTTGCCGGGAATCCACCTCCTGGGCTTCGGGATATTTTTCCAGTTTCAGGATCGAGGTGAAGGGATGTCCGTTCCAGAGATACAACACGTTGAACCGGTTATGCACCATCAAATCCAGAAATTCCTCCCAGTGCCCCCGGTCATACAGCCACGGAAACGTCTGCGGAAGATAGGGATAATCGTACATCGCGTCATCATAAATTTTTTCCGGCCGCTGCAATCCCAGACAAGGCCCCCGCAGTTTCATACGCGGCGAATCCCGGAACGTCAGCGCCTGGGGAATTTGATTGGCATTCATATGGATTCGTTCGAGCAGTTCCAGGCAGCCGTAAAGGGCGCCGGCCTCGTCGGCCCCGGCAATCAGAATGGACTGATTCTCGCGACAGATCAGGGCGAATCCTTCGGGAAGGTCCTTTTTGGCTTCCAGATTCCGCTCGAAAAGAGCTCCATCGCCGGCAAGACCGATCCGGATGGTATTGGCTTGAAGCTCATGCCCTGCGGCAGTACCGTTTTCTACGGTCCAGCCGGCATCGGTCAATCCTTTTTGAAGCAATCCGATGCCGTATTGAATCCGGGGGCTCTCCGGATGGGCGGATAGAATCTGAAGAACCCGTGCGGCGGCCTTGTTTTCGGCGGAAGAGCGGTCCCCGGCCAGGGCAGGTGCGGTAAATACCAAACCCCATATCGCGAGGATGCCCGTTCGCCAGAATCCTAACTGCTTCATAATACGCTCCTTAAGGAGGGATAACCGTACTGCCAAGGATCACTTCTACAGTAGAAATCCTACCACGAGCCATGGTTAGGTTCAATAAAAAATAACAAAGCCATTCGACAGTAAGATTTTTCCAGACAATCCTTTACAGAAAACACCGCAATCGGTAGGATACCGCCCTATGGATATTTTCTTTCAAACGTTTTTGCCAACCTTCCAGGCCGTGCTGAAGGTTTTTCTGGTCATAGCGGCGGCGGGATTTCTGGTACGGAAACATATCATCTCGCAGGAAAACATCAAAAGTCTCAGTGTGGTTACCATCGATGTGTTCCTTCCCTGTCTGATGTTTTCCACGCTGGTGCGGACGTTTCGTCCGAATCAGATGCCGTTCTGGTGGGTATTGCCCCTGCTATCGCTGGCGATTCTCGGTATGGGGATGCTCTTTGCTTTTCTGTTTTTCCGCCGGGAACTGCCCGCCAAAAAGAACATGCTCCCGATGGCCGCGGTCCAGAACGCAGGTTATCTCGTTCTGCCTGTCGGAAAAATGCTCTATCCTGAGCAGTTCGACACCTTCGCCACATATTGCTTTCTTTACATCCTGTCGTTCAGCCCGATGCTGTGGAGCCTGGGGAAATATCTGATGACCTCGGAGGCAAACGGCCAGAGCGGCTGGAAGGCCCTGATTACGCCGCCTTTCGTCGCCAATCTTCTGGGTTTGGCCATGGTGTTCACTAACCTTTACAGTCATATCCCCGACGTCGTTGTAAAATCCATCGCCATGCTGGGGGAGGCGGCCGTTCCCGTCGCGAATTTTATACTGGGCGCAATCCTGGGCAGCATATCGCTCCAGGGTCTCTTTGTGCACCGAAAGGACGGGCTCAAGGTTGTTATCGTTAAATTTATTCTGTTGCCTGCGCTGGTGGTTCTGGGACTTTCCCTTTCCGGACTGGCGGCGAGAGATTCGCTGATGGCGGATTTTCTGGTGATTCAGGCCGCTTCGGCTCCAGCAACGGCGCTGGTTTTGCAGGTACGCAAATACGGCGGAGATGAGCAAAAGGTCGGGGCCATCATGCTTCTTTGTTATCTCGTTTGCATCCTTTTGATGCCCCTGTGGATGACGGTCTGGCACTGTATCCGATAACCCCCCCACCGCTATATCAGAAGTTCGGCCATTTTTTAACTTTAAAAAGACATGAATATTCTGACTAACGTTTTTGCCGTCGCAGTGTCAGACTTTACCGGAATATAAGGGTGGGCAGGCTCGGAATGTAATCTCAGAAGATGATGATATAGAATGGTACCAAACGGAGTGAAGATATGAGCAAACAAATTCCTGTTATCGCATGGTGTTTATTCTCTCTTTTAGGGAGAACGGATTTTTGTTTTTCCCGGACC
>CAZOTP010000116.1:0-9748 GCA_964582655.1 uncultured Pirellulales bacterium
TCCCCTCCGATATCCACCAGCGCCGCCACGATTCCCTCGATCCGCAGCACATCCAGCACGCAGTCCGCCAGATACCCCTCCCCGATTGCATTGACATTGACTTGCAAACCTGGCTTTAAAAATCGCACCTCACACGGCGGCCCCGGCGACAGTTCAATCGCCTCATAACCTACCCGCTGCAGAGCCTGCTCAATATCCGCCGCGTCCGGATAGCGGCCCTCCGCCGCGGCTTGTTTCCACACCGCCAGCAGCGGACTGACCGTTATATCCATCGCCCCGCCCGTCAGATGCCCGAACTTCACAGACGCCTGGAGTACATCCCACGTTTCCTTCGAAATCGGAACCGCTTCTTTCCCCGCCTGGCGATTCACCCGCGACAACTCCGAATCCTCCCGATAGGTGCTCAGCAGTCCCTCCAGCTCCTGCAATCGCTTCATCGCCCCCTCCAGAGCCTGTCGGCCAGCCGTTTCCTCCAGACATCGAACCTGAATCCTCCCAAAGGTCCCGTGCATCATCAAACGGCCGGTATCCAGACGATGGATTTGGGGCATTCCCCCGCTTCGCCAAACGGTAAGGGCCAGAGTCCCGGCCACCAAAACCGCCATAATCCCTTGCCATATAAAGCGTTTCAAACTTTTCTCCATGCCGCTGACACCGCCGGAAACCGGAAATTTTCATCCTTAAATTACACTTGCCAGGATTCCCCGGCATGCTATACTGCATAATCTTGCGTTTCCGAACGGCAATTGCAAGCGCAAACGCTTGTAGAATATATGGATAGATAATTGTTATAGCGAGGAGACCTTCATGGCGAACTATTCCGCGGAAGAAATCAGAAACGTCGTTCTGGTCGGGCATGCCGGCGCAGGGAAAACCTCTCTTGCCGAAGCCATTCTCCATAAAACCGGAATCACCAACCGTCTCGGCAGCGTCGATGAAAAGTCCAGCACCCTGGATTGCGACGAAGAAGAAAAAAATCGCGGGCATTCCGTCGATTCCGCCCTGGCTCACATTTCCTGGAAAGGCAAGGAAATCAACCTCATCGACACCCCCGGCTATCCTGACTTCCTCGGCGCGGCGATCTCGGCGATGATCGGCGCCGAAACCGCCGTCATCGTCATCAGCGCCCAGGCGGGCATTCAGACCAATACCCGCAAGCTCTTCCAGACCGCTAGGGAACGCGGCATGGCCTGCATGATCGTCATCAACAAAATCGATTCCGGCACCGAGGAACTCATGAATCTCGTCGGCGTCATCCAGGAATCTTTCGGTCGGGAATGCGTCTGCGCGAATCTCCCCGACGCCAAAGGCGCCAATGTTTTCGACGCCATTCTGAACACCGCAGGCGACGGCGCCATCGAAGATGTCGCCGCAACGCACACCAACCTGCTCGAAACCGTCATCGAAGCGGATGAAGCTCTCATGGAAAGCTATCTGGGCGGCGAGGAAATCTCCGCCGACAAACTCACCCCCGCGTTCCAGAAAGCCCTGATCGCCCAGTCCGTCGTTCCCATCGTGTTCACCAGCGCGCGAGGCGAAGTCGGCGTCGAACCTCTCCTGGATCTGATTGCCGCTTATGCCCCAAGCCCCGTCCAAGGCGTCAAGCATATCCTGCAGACCCCTCAGGGGGAACACCCTGTGGAACTCGCACCCTCCGGCGATCTTCTCGGTGTCGTTATCCGCAGCGCCTCCGATGCCAAGAGCCACATCAAATACTCCACCGTGCGGCTGCTTCGCGGAACCATCAAAAGCGACACCTCCCTGCTGGCCGAAGGCCGAAAAGGCATGCGATGCGGGCATATCAACAAACTCCAGGGAGACCATCTGGACACCCTCGAACATGGCATCGCCGGCGACATCATCACTCTGGCGAAACTGGAAGAGATTAAAACCTTCGACACCGTCTTCACCGGAAAAGATCCCGGCAAAATTGCCTGTCCCAAAATGCCCGTTCCCATGTTCAGTCTGGCGATTGAACCGAAAAACCGGGGCGATGAAACCAAAATCTCCGGCGCCCTCACCGAAATCGCCGACGCCGATCCCACATTCAAAATCAGCCGCGACACCCAGACCAATGAAATGGTCGTCTCCGGCCTGGGCGAACTGCATGTCCGCGTGATTCTGGCCCGGATGCAGTCCCGGCGGAAAATCGAAGTGGTCGCCAAACCGCCGCAGATCCCGTATCTGGAAACGATCACCCGTTCCGTGCAGAACGTGGAATATACCCACAAGAAACAGTCCGGCGGCGCGGGCCAGTTCGCCAAGGTCTTCATCGACATGGAACCCAACGAACGCGGCAAGGGATATGAGTTCATCGATAAAATCTTCGGCGGCTCCATCGATCAGTCCTTCCGGCCCAGTGTCGATAAAGGCTGCCAGTCGGCGATGGCCGGAGGCGTCATCGCCGGCTTCCCCGTCGTGGACGTCAAAGTCTCGCTCGTCGATGGCAAAACCCATCCCGTGGACAGCAAAGATATCGCCTTCCAGATTGCCGGCCGAAACGCCTTCAAGAAAGCCTTCCTGCAATGCGCTCCCTGCCTGCTGGAACCCATCGTCCACCTGGAAGTTACCGTTCCCAGTGAAAACGTAGGCGACATCACCGGCGACCTGGCCGGACGCCGGGGCCGGGTCCAGGGACAGGATGTGCTCCCCGGAAACCTCACCGTCATTAAAGCCCAGGTCCCCCTGGCCGAAATCCAGCAGTACAACTCCCAGCTCAAGAGCGTCACAGGTGGTCAGGGCAGCTTCACCATGGAACTGAGCCACTATGAACCTGTCCCGCCAAACATACAGCAGCAGATTATCGCCAAACGTCAGGTGAAACAGGAAGAAGAGGAATAACCGCCTCGCCTCCATACGAAAATACAAAACCGGCACGGATGCGTCCTGCCGGTTTTTTTACAGGCCTTGCGCCAGGAGAACACCATGAAAATCCCGGCTGTTTTTTTTGCATTCCTTTCCCTTCCCCTTACACTCTCCCTTCCCGCCGCGGAAAACCATTCCCCATCGCCTGTTGGCTGGCCACCCATCACCTCTGTCAACAAACCCTGGGCCTACTGGCACTGGCTCGGCAACGCCGTCAATCCTGACGATATTTCTGCGCTGCTGAAAACCTATCGCGACGCCGACATGGGCGGCATGCACATCATCCCCATTTACGGCGTCAAAGGCTGTGAAGAAAAGTTCATCGACTTCCTCACCCCTAAATGGATGGAAATGCTTGCACACACCACGACCGAGGCGCAGAAGCTGGGCATGGGAATCGACATGACCACAGGTACCGGATGGCCCTTTGGCGGCCCGTGGGTCCCCCCCGCCGACGCCGCGGCCTGCCTGATTACAAAGTCATGGTCCCTCGACGCCAGCCAGTCTCTTTCCGAATCCCTTCCCGAAGGGACTCCCTTGATTATTCAAGCCTGTTGCCCCGATGGCCGGACTCTGGACCTTACTGATACCATCGCACAGCAGAAACTCAACTGGTCCCCGCCGGAAGGTCAGTGGACTATTTATGCCCTCTTCCTGAAAAACACCGGCCAGATCGTCAAACGAGCCGCCCCGGGCGATGTAGGTCCGGTTGTGGATCCCTTCTCCCCCACCGCATTGAATCACTACCTGGAGCCGTTCACCAGCGTATTTCAAAACTATTCCGGCCCGAAACCCCGCTCCCAGTATCACGATTCCTATGAGTATTACGGCGCCAACTGGACGCAATCGTTATTCGATGAATTCCAAAAGCGTCGAGGATATGATCTCCGGCAGCAATTGCCGGCATTTTTCGGAAACTCCTCGCCCGAACACGCCGCCCGTGTCCGCGGCGATTACTGCCGGACCATCGGCGAACTCCATCTGGGATTCATCGAACAATGGGTTCGCTGGTCGCACGAACAGGGTTTTCAAACCCGCAATCAGGCTCACGGTGCCCCCGCCAACATTCTCGATATCTATGCCGCCGCGGATATTCCCGAAACGGAAATCTATGGCCCCAGCGGTTTTGCCATCCCCGGCCTGACAAAGGATACCGCCTTCAACAACGAACTTCCCGATCCCTTGATGCTCAAATTCGCATCGTCCGCCGCCCATGTTTCCGGCAAACCGCTGGTTGCCTCCGAAACCTGCACCTGGCTCGCCGAACATTTTCAAATCTCCCTCGCCCAGGCCAAACCGGAAATCGATCAGGGCTTCATCTGCGGCATCAACCACATCTTCTACCACGGCATGCCCTACTCCCCGCCCGGCGAACCCTGGCCCGGCTGGCTCTTCTACGCCTCCACCAACTTCAATCCCAACGGCGTTCTCTGGAAAGACCTCCCCGCTCTCAACCAGTATATCGCCCGCTGCCAGTCCATCCTCCAGTCCGGCAGACCCGCCAACGATATTCTGCTCTACTTCCCCATTCACGACATGTGGCACCTGGCGGTGAAAAACAACGACAGACTCAATTCCCTCGCCGTTCACAACCTCGATGAATGGCTGCGAATCCTCCCCTTCTACCACTCGGCCCGAAAGCTCTGGAATTTGGGCTTCACCTTTGACTACATCTCCGACCGCCAGATCGAACAGGTTCAGAATTCCCCCGCCGGACTCTCCGTCGGCGGCAGCGAATATAAAACCATCCTCATCCCCTTCTGCCGCTGGATGCCCCTTTCCACCCTGAAAACACTCCTTACCCTCGCGGAAAACGGCGCCACAATCCTTATTCAGGGCAATTTGCCCCAGGATGTTCCCGGCTGGCACGATCTGGAAAACCGTAGGCAGGAATTCCGCGCCTTGCTCCGCCGCATTCAGATGCAGCCGACCAAAAATCCCGCCATTCAGGAGGCCTCCATCGGCAAGGGCAGAATCTTCCAGGGCATCCGTCCCGAACGGCTTCTGAAATACATCGAGATAGCGCCCGAAACCATGGCCAACCTCGATATTCGCTTCATTCGCCGCACCCATGAAAAAGGACTTCACTATTTTCTTACCAACCTCTCGAATCTGACTCTTAACCAGTGGGTCCCCCTGGCAGCGCCTGCTGTTTCGGTGATGATTCTTGATCCGCGATTTGAATCCCGCTTTGGAAAAGCCCTGCTGCAAAAAAACAAGGACAACCAAACCAGCATCTATCTCCAGCTCGAACCGGGCCAGTCCTGCATCCTGCGAACCTTCACCAATGACGATATGGACGCCCCGCCTTGGCCGTATTACCCCAAAGGCGTTCTGGAAACTCCCTCCGCGGGACTCCCCATCGAGGGAACCTGGAACGTAATGTTTCTCGAAGGAGGCCCGGAACTCCCCCCACCGTTTGAAACATCTTCACTTGCATCCTGGACCCTGCAGAACAATCCCCAAACCAAAACCTTTGCCGGAACCGCCAAATACTCTCTCACCTTCACAAAACCCGCCACGTTCGCCGATGACTGGATGCTCGATCTGGGCAAGGTCTGCCACAGCGCCCGCGTTACACTCAATGGCCAATTCGCCGGAACCGCCTTCAGCTTCCCCTTCAAAGTCCCCGTCGGCCAATATCTTCGCGAGGGCGAGAATCTCCTGGAAATCGAAGTCACCAACCTCGCCGCCAACCGCATCGCCGACCTCGACCGCCGAGGTGTACCCTGGAAAAAATTCTACGACATCAACATTGTAAATATTCGGTACGCCCCCTTCGACGCCTCCGGCTGGCCCCTGATGGACTCCGGCCTCCTTGGCCCTGTCCGGCTCCTGCCCATGCAAAACACAATGGTAAATTGACGGATTATTGCCGCTGGATAATGATCGAATAAACCATGAACGAACAGATGTTATCCCCGGTGAAGGAATGGAAAATTTTATTGACGTCCCCCCCCTTTTACGACATAAGTAGTGTTTTATGGATAAGTTAGAACCATTTTTACCGGAACGGATTTCGCCCAAGGAGACGTTTCTCGATGAAAATTAATCTTTCTTCCCCCGACATCTGCCAAGCCGACATCGACGCCGTTGTCGAGGTCCTGAAAACTCCCAGCCTGAGCCTGGGTCCCAGGCTTCCCGAATTCGAGCAGGCCTTCTGCCGCTACATAGGCCGTAAACACGCCGTCGCCGTCAACAGCGGCACCGGCGCGCTCCAGCTCGCCCTGATCGCCCGCGGAATCGGGCCTGGCGATGAGGTTATCACCACCCCCTATAGCTTCATCGCCACCACCAATGTCATCCTCATGGTCGGCGCCAAGCCGGTCTTTGCCGACATCGACCCGGTCACCTACAACATCGATATCCGACAGGTGGAGAAAAAAATCACTCCCAAGACCAAAGCGATTATCCCTGTCGAGGTCTTCGGCAATCCCGCCGGTATCGACAAAATCTACGATCTGGCACTGCGGGAAAATCTCTTCTGCCTCGAAGATTCCTGCGAAGCCCTCGGCTCCGTCGTCAATAACCGCAAGGTCGGCACCCTCGGCCATGTCAGCACGTTCGCGTTTTACCCCAACAAACAGATGACCACAGGCGAAGGCGGCATCCTCCTCACCGATGACAAAACCATCGCCGACCTTTGCATGTCTCTGCGAAGCCAGGGACGAGACCTCGGCCCCGGGTGGCTTTCCCATGTCCGGCTGGGGTACAACTACCGCCTGTCGGATATCAACTGCGCACTGGGCATTTCCCAGTTGAAGCGGATCGACCAGTTCATCGCCAAACGCAGTCGGGTCGCCCAGTGGTATTCGGAAATCCTCGCCGGAGAATCCCGCATCATTCCGCCCCGCGTGCCGGAAGGCTGCCTGCAAAGCTGGTTTGTTTATGTCATTCGCCTTCAGGACCAATATACCCAGGCGCACCGTGATCAGGTCCTCACCGAGCTTCGCAATCGCGGCATCGGGAGCAGCAATTACTTCCCGCCGATTCATTTGCAGCCTCACATCGTAAAGGCGCTGGGCACCAAAGCGGGTGATTTCCCCGTCACCGAAGCCGTCTCCCAGCGAACTTTTGCCCTGCCCTTCCATAACAATATAACGCAGGAGGAAGTGAAAACCGTCTGCGAGGAACTCCGGCGGATTCTGGACCGTTTGAAATCCTGATTTCCGCCATCCTGCAATCCATGTATGAAAAAAACTGTAATCCAAATTTTATCCTATGCTGAAAGGAAAATCCTATGAACGCCAATTCATTTTGGAAAGCCGTTATGTTTATCCTGACCGCCCTTTTTCTTGGTTCCCCCCTCCTTGCGCAGCAGCCCGCCCCCGACGAAGCGGAATGGAAAACCCTCTTTGACGGCCAAAGCACAAGCGGCTGGGTGAAAAGCGTAGGACCCGGCACCTTTACGGTCGAAGACGGCTGCATCGTCGGACATACCGGAATCGGAGAGGAAAACACCTTCCTCTGCACGGAAAAGGAATACGGCGATTTTATCCTCGAACTGGAATATTTTCAGCATGGCTTCAATTCCGGTGTACAGATTCGAAGCCACAACTATCCGGATTACAGCAACAATTACGTGTTTGGGTATCAGGTGGAGTTCGATCCGGGCAATCGCGCCTGGACCGGCGGAATCTTTGATGAAGGCCGCCGGAAATGGATTAACAATCTCAACAACAATCCCGCCGCCCGAAATGCCGTCAAAAAGAACGACTGGAACCATATCCGCATTGAAGCCATCGGCGATTCCATCAAAACCTGGGTCAACGGCATCCCCGCCGCCGACCTCATTGACTCCATGACGCAAATTGGCTTTATCGGCCTGCAAATCCATTCCGTCCGCGACGTCAATCCCGACGACTGGGTCAAATGGCGGAATATCCGCATCAAGGACCTCGGCAAACACGAGTGGATCAGCTTCTGGGATTTCAAATCCCTCGAAGGCCTGACTCCCTCCGGGTCCGCTTCATGGAACGTCAAAAACCAGATTCTCCGGGCAAAATCCGACGCCAGTAATACAGGTTCCCTCCTTTCCGACCTGCCCTTCGATCCCTTCACCATCCAGTTCCTGTTCAAAGTCAAAAAAGGCTCCGCCAACTTCTGCTTCCGAATGAATCCCTCCAGTGATAAAAAAGATCCTTCGCTCTATGGATACAAAGTCGTCCTCGACGACCAGAAAGAAGGCATGACAGGCGGACTCATCCAGACCGGCGTCCGCGATTTAATGATGAAGCCCTACAAAGGCCAGGGCCGCAGCGACTGGCCTCTGGAAAAATGGATGGAATATCAGCCCGGTCAGTGGAACAAACTCACCGTTTCCTCGCATGGCCAGCGAATTACGATTTTCGTAAACGACCATAAATCCGCGGAATTGAAGTGCGATCCGGGGAAGCCGGAGGGGAAGCTGGGATTTGAAATCGGACCGGATACGGAATTCGCAATAAAAAACGTTGAATCTCTGGTGCCTGCGCATTAAAATGCTTCGCCATAAAAAGCATGATATTGCATAAAGCATGATTTGACAACGATATACGGATGTTTTTTCGGTTTCCGGAAACCCGGACAGCCAAAATTACGAACTTCGTATTTTTTCCGGGACGGGTCGAACATGCCTTGCAGGAAAACGAGGACCTATGAGACGGAATATTGTCCACGAAGGATCGGGACAACTGACCTATGAAATCCGGGAAATTGTCGCCGTCGCGCACGACCTGGAAAAATTCGGCATTTCGATCACCTGGGAGAATATCGGAGACCCCATCCAGAAGGGCGAGAAGGTCGAACCCTGGATCAAGGAGATTATCCACGATCTGGTCGCCAACGACCGCACCTATGGCTACGTGGACACCCAGGGCGTGCCGGATACGCGGAACTTCCTGGCCAAACAGGTGAATGACCGGGGCGGCTGCCAGATCAGCAGCGACGACATCCTCTTCTTTAACGGACTGGGCGACGCCGTTGCGAAGATTTTTGGATTCCTCAAGCGCGAAGCACGGGTCATCGGGCCTTCGCCCGCCTATTCCACCCATTCCTCCGCCGAAGCGGCGCATTCCGGATACGAACACCTGACCTACGAGCTGGATGCCGACAACGGCTGGCTGCCGGACCTGGAAGACCTGGAAAACAAGATAAAATACAATGACGCCATCGCAGGGATGCTTTTAATTAATCCCGACAATCCCACCGGCGCGGTGTATCCGGTGGACTTTCTGGAAAAGATGATCGACATCGCCCGCCGGAACCGCGTATTTGTAATCTGCGATGAGATTTACGGACAACTGGTGTATGACCCCAAGCAGACGGTTCCCCTCAGCTGTGTGATCGGAGAGCTGCCCGGCTTTGCCCTGCGTGGCATTTCCAAGGAAATCCCCTGGCCCGGCGCCCGCTGCGGATGGCTGGAAGTCTTCAACAAGGACAAGTTCCCCACGTTCAGCCGGTACATCAAGAGCCTCACCCACGCCAAGATGCTGGAGGTCTGCTCCACCAGCCTGCCCCAGTACGCCATCCCGAAAATCCTGGGCGACAGCCGCTACGAAGCCCATCTGGAGAGGCGGCGGAAACTCTTCGAACAGCGGGCCGAGGAAGCGTATCAGATTTTCTCGAAGGTCCCCGGCATCAGCGTCATCAAGCCCAAGGGCGCGTTTTATCTGTCGGTCCTGTTCGACGACAGCGCCCTGAACAACCGCCAGTCGCTGCCCATCCGCAAGCTGGATGTGATCGAATACATCGAGCACAAGGTCCAGGGTGTCCCCGACGACAAACGGTTCGTCTATTATCTGCTTGCGGCGACCGGCATCTGCGTGGTGCCCCTGACGGGCTTCTGCTGCAGCCGAAAGGGATTCCGCATCACCCTGCTGGAAACCGACGACGCCAAACGGGT
>CAZOTP010000117.1:0-9672 GCA_964582655.1 uncultured Pirellulales bacterium
CGGCATCTCGGCGGACATCCTCAGGTAAGTCCCCAGCTATGTACCGGGAACCAAACCCCCCGTCCCGGGTCATGAAGCCGTGGTGCGAATCTGCGCCGTGGGCAAAGGCGTGAGCCGGTACAAGGTCGGTGAACGGTATCTCGTTCAAACGGACTACCGCTGGCTCCCGACGGCGAATTCCAACGCCGCGTTCGGATACAACATCGAAGGCGGACTCCAGGAATACGTCCTGATGGATGAGCGGATTATCACTTCGCCCAAAGGAGAATCGATGCTGATTCCCGCTTCGGAAAAATTGGCGGCTTCGGCGGTCGCCCTGGTGGAACCCTGGGCGTGCGTGGAGGATTCCTATGCCGTCAAAGAGCGAAGAACCCTCCAGCCAGGCGGCCGAATGCTGATCGTCGCGGAAGCGCCCGTGAACGAAGCTTCGCTGGAAACGCTCTTCCGGACGTACGGAAAACCCGGCTCCATCGTCTGGACGGGAACGGAGGCGATCCCCTCGTTCCTGCAATCGCAGGCCGCGATGTCGCAGGGACTGCCGGAGGGTGATTTTGACGATGTAATCTATTTCGGCCACCGCCCGGAAACCATCGAAAAATTATTCCCCAAAGTCGCCGCGCGCGGGCTGCTGAACCTGGTGCTGAGCGGAGAAAAAATCGGCCGCAAAGTCGTTTCCTATATCGGGCGGGTGCACTATGGCGGCATTCGCATCATCGGAACAACGGGCGGCGACCCGTGTGAAGCGATGAGCCGTATCCCCGAATCCTGCGAAATCCGCCCCGGCGATGCGATTCACGTTATTGGGGCAGGCGGGCCGATGGGCGTCATGCACGTGGTGCGGAACCTGTGCCAGGGCGTCAAGGGCATCACCGTGTACGCCGGTGATCTCGATGACAAACGGCTGGCGGAATTGAATCAGATCGCCGAACCTCTGGCGGAAAAACACGGGGTGCGATATTTCGGTTACAATCCAAAGAAAGAATCGCTTTCTGTGGTATTCCATTATGCCGCCCTGATGGCCCCCGTTCCTGCTTTGGCGGCCCAAATGGTCGAGACCGCCGCGGAGGGCGCCATTCTGAACATCTTCGCGGGAATCGCCGCCACGGTGACGGCCGAAGTGGATTTGGATAAATACATCCGCAATCATATGTATTTTATCGGGACGAGCGGTTCGGTGCTGGAAGATATGATTACCGTGCTGCGGAAAGTGGAAGCCGGCTCGCTGGACACGAATCTCTCCGTAGCCGCGGTGTCCGGGCTGGACGGCGCGGTGGATGGAATTCGCGCGGTGGAGAAACAAAGTATCGGTGGAAAAATCCTGGTGTATCCTTCGTGCAGGGGGCTGGGCCTGACGACGCTTGGCGAACTGGAGGAAAAAGCCCCCGCTGCGGCAAAGGCCCTGGGCAGAAACCGCCTCTGGACCAGGCAGGCCGAGCAGAAACTATTGGAACAATTCGCGGTTCCGGAAAAATAAGGACAAGACGTTTCAACGGAAATCATCATGAATATAACGATTAAAGAGCTGATTTCGATGCAGGAACAGATCGCCGGGGAGTTCGAAGGCCTGACATACGGGCAGGCCACCCTGGCAATCACAACTCCCGACGAAAAAATGTACATCGCGGCAGCCGCCGACCCATCCTGGCAAAAGCTCAGCCGCGGCAGGCTGCTGGGCCTTCTGGAAAACCGGGAGATTCGCAATCGTTCCGCCGCGGAAAGACAGGCCGAATATGAGCGGCAGCTATGCCTCCTTTGCGACGACGGTAAACATACGGATTGGTGCCCTCCCCGCTCGGCGGGAATGCATGCCCTCTTCGAGGGATACACCATTCACCTGCATTCGACCGGAATTGGCGCGATGGTGCACGCGAAAAAGGGAAGACAGGCTCTGGAAAAACGGTTCGGAACTTCAAAACGCCCCCTGCTGTGGGTTCCGTATGCTCCGGCGGGACTGGATCTGGCCGTAAAAGTACGTCAGAGGGTCAAGGGGTATGAGAACAACTACGGCCGCAAGCCGGAACTTGTGTTTCTCGAAAAACACGGCGCTCTGGTTTGCGGAACAACCGCTCAAAAGGCTCTCCGCCTGGCAAAAAATATCCTGAAATCCTGCGAAAAAGACATTCCTTCGGTCAAAACCGCTTCTGCGGCGGCGATGGACACATCCGCGTTGCATGCCGCGAAACTGGCGGTTCGAAAAGCCGTCTTTGAAGCGACCGGCGAATATTTCCCCGTCCTTCATGTCATGGAAACGCTCGCCGCGGGAATTCTCAAGCAGCGGAATATTGGAAAGATTCTGGAAGGTGCGGTTTTACACGAAGAGGAATGGATCTATAACCACGGGGCGCCGCTGTTTGTGCAGACCGCGGAGGCGAACGTCATCCGGAAAAAAATCCAGGCTCGCATCGCCCGAACCGGAAGACCGCCTCGGGCGTTTTTGATCCCCCGCGCGGGCATGCTGATTTGCGCATCCCCCAGGGATGTATTGGAAGTCACTCACATCGCGGCCGACGGGCTTCTGACGCGCCTCGGAGCGGCGAAATTCGGCGGAGCGACCGGATTGACGAAAAAACAGCGGGATGCGCTGACGGATTCGGCTCCCGCGTTCGACTCCTGCTGCGGATCAAACCACGGCGAAGGGCATGACGAGCTTTGCGGCCAGATCGCCGTCGTAACCGGAGCCGGCAGCGGACTGGGGCGGAGCATCGCAATCGGACTGGCGCGGGCCGGAGCGATGGTCGTCCTGGCGGATATCGATCTGGCCGCCGCGGAACAAACGCAGGAACTCATCCAGAAGGAACTGTGCCAGGCGAGCACACTGCCTCTTCGCTGCAATGTCGCGGATGAAACGAGCGTTGCGGAAGGATTTCGAACCATCGTGGATCTCTGGGGCGGGCTAGATATCCTGGTGAATGCCGCGGGCGTCGCGCCGGCGTTTTCGCTGACGGATCTGCCCTTGGACAAATGGCGTTTTGCCCTGGAAGTAAACCTGACAGGCTATTTTCTGATGGCCCGGGAAACCGCCAAAATTATGATCCAGCAGGGAATGGGAGGCAGCATCATTAATCTTAGCTCCAAATCGGGCCTGGAAGCGAGTAAGAACAATACCCCCTACAACGCCACCAAGGCGGGCGAAATCCACATGGCCCGCGGATGGGCCCTGGAACTGGGGCAATACGGAATACGGGTCAATTCCGTCTGCCCGGGCAATGTATTCGAAGGATCGAAAATCTGGAATCCCGCTTATATCCGCGAATGCGCAAAAAAATACGGAATCAAACCCGAAGAAGTCATCCCCTATTATGTCAATAAAACAACGCTGAAACGGGAAATCAAAGGCCAGGATATTGCCGATTCCGTGGTATTCCTGTGCTCCCGGAAAGCACGGGTAATCACCGGGCAAACCCTCGTGGCCGATTCCGGACAGGTTATGGTGCGATAAGGAAATCCGCGAAACATCAAAAATCAGAATCCGGAATTTTCTGGAACCAAACAGACCAAGGGGCTGTCGAAACTGGATATGGCGAATTTTCGATACAAAGCGATCAACCGGGTTGGCCAACCCTTACAGGGACAGATCCAGGCCGAATCGCCCGAATCCGCGAAGCTGATGCTGACTGAACAGGGCTGTTTCGTCCAGGAAATCGAAGTTCAGGACGATGCCGCCCAGACAGCGGCGAAGCCGGAAGCCCTTCCCTCGGGCCAGCTTTCCAATCTCAGAATTTCCGAAAAACACCGGGTGGAATTCTTCAGCCAACTGGCAACTGCCCTCCAGGCCAAGCTCCCCCTGACAACCGCCCTGGAAGTCGTGGGCGGTCATCATCCTATCAAAAAAATCAAGCTCCTGACGGAACAGATTCAGCGGGATGTGCAGGCGGGCCAGTCGCTCTCGCAGTCCATGGCCAGATTCCACCGAATCTTCGACAGTCTGCATCTCTCGATGGTGCATGCCGGCGAGGCGGTGGGGCAACTGGACCGCAGCATGAATGAACTGGCGGAACTGGGACTGAGAAATTACGAAATTCGAAATAATATCTTTACGGCTTCCCTCTACCCCGGTTTTGTCCTGGGCCTGGGACTGGTCAGCGTGGTCGTTGTCATTACGTGGATCCTGCCTCAGATTCTGGGTACGCTCTCGGTGGACTTTGACAGTTTGCCCTGGCCCACGCGGGCCATCAGCCATCTCAGCGATTTTCTTCGCCGCGGCGGCTGGCTCCTCCTCCTCCTGGGCCTTTTCGGAATCTACCTGACGCATCAATGGCGAAAAACTTCCCTCGGACGCTTTGCCTGGGATTCCCTGATGCTGAAAATTCCGGTCTTGGGAAAGGTAAAACAGAAATGGGCCGTCGCCAGTTTCGCCAAAACCCTGGGAATCCTGACCCGCTGCGGAATCAATATTCTCGATGCTCTCAAAATCGTTCGCATTTCGCGCAATAATGAGGTGCTCGCTCGCGATGTCGATGACCTCGCCCAACAGGTCCGCACCGGTTCGACCCTCGCCCAGCCTCTGCAGAAATACGGGCACTTCCCCCCACTGCTGGTTCAAATTGTTTCCGTCGGGGAGCAGACCGGACAATTGGACGCGCTGCTGCTACAGGCGGCGGATGCATTTGATCGCGATACCCAGACCGCCGTAAAACGTTTCATGGCGGTTTTCCCTGCGGTCATGATCCTGGTCCTGGCGATTCTGGTGGGATTTATCGTGGCAGCGACCCTGCTGCCGATTGTACAACTGGAAACCGCCCTGCCGGGCATATAAATGAGGTATTTCGCATGAAACGGAATCCAATCCATTTCCCCTGCCTGCCCCAGGCGTTTACGATCATTGAAATCCTCGCGGTCATTCTCCTGATCAGCCTCTTGGCCGTCTTTGTCGTGCCGCAATATCTCAGTCGCGTGGAAGGAGCAAAACACAAAGCCGCGAAAGCGCAGATTTCCCTCATCGAGCAGCATCTCAGCGCGTTCTATCTGGATTGCGGCCGCTATCCGGATTCATCCGAAGGCCTGGGCGCCCTGCTGAAGGCGCCGGCGAACCTGACGGCCCAATGGAAAGGCCCTTACGGAAAAGAGAGCCACTTTGTCGATCCGTGGAACCGCCCCTTTGTGTATCAGAAACCCGGAACGAAAAATCCCGCATCATTCGATATTATCAGCTACGGGAACGACGGTCAACCCGGCGGGGAAAATGAGAACGCCGATATTTACAATGATTAGCCTGTCCTCTTTCCCCTCGGCGGCATCCCGCGCGGGAAACAGGGCGCATCCCTACATCGGATGGAATCCGTGTGCCAAAACACGCCGGACATAGTACGAATCGAAAACCGGCTTTTACGCTGGTGGAAATGATGCTGGTGTTGGTCCTGACCGCGCTGGTTTGCGGCTGGGCAACCTACAAATTTCACTCCCAGAGCAAACGAGCCATTCTCCAGCGGGCCGGATACGCCGTCTATCACGCGCTGAGGCAGGCCAGAACCTTGGCATGCCGGGAGCATCGCCTCTGCGTCGTTGAAATGGATTTTTCGAACCAGACCTTTCGCATCCGTTCGCTGCAGGGCGACATTCCGGTTGCCCCCGCGGCGGAAACTCCGGAGAAAACAGAATCCGCTCCCCGGCTCGAAAAGGAATTTCGCCTCCCGGAACCGGCGCGTTTTGACCTGCTTCTGCTCCCAAATCAAAGCCCCGTGAAAACCGGCCTGCAGCAGATCTCTTTTTACCCGCAGGGTTCGGCAACCGCGGCGGTGATTCAAATTTGCCATGAAGATGCACTCATAAGCGTGCGGATCTATCCGCAGACGGCAAAAATCGAACTCCTTCAGGGACCCGCGGAGGCGCTTCCGATGGAACAATGGGAAACTCCCTCCGTCCGGGAAACGGGTTCAGGAACGGCAACGCCATGAAAACACGCCCCCCAGGCATTCATATTCCCGGATCGCCTTTCCCTCCGTCATCCCCCAAGGGACTGACGCTGATCGAAATCCTCTGTGCGACCATGATCCTGGCGATTTCTGTGGTGATTGTACTGGCTTTAAACCGGACCAGCATCCTGAATTATTCCCGCGGGCAAGCCTATGAGCGGGCCTGGCGACTGGCGGATGAATGTCTGGACCGGTTGTCGGCACGGGGAGTCCAGGTCCTCCTCTCCCAGCAAAAACTCGAAGGGGATTTCGAGCCCCGCTTCCCTAATTATCGCTACCGGTTAACCTGTGCCCCGGCGGCGTCGGCAAATTTATACAAGGTAACCGTTCAAATTCTTTGGCGGGAAAACCAAGCCGATCGATCCGTCGAAATGGCCACATACCTCTACGATTGGGAGCAAAAACAGGCTCCCTCGACTTCCGCGCCCTTGCCGGCTCCCTCGGAGAATCCTTCAGGCCAATGAAAACCATGCCAGCCAAACCGTATCGGGCGTTTGCCTTTACCCTGCTCGAAGCGTTGCTAAGCGCCATCCTGGCCGCGATGATCGCCGTCTTGATTCTGGCGGCGTATAACGCCACCGTCAAAAATGGCGGCGTTCTTCTGAAAAAATCCGAACGACAGGCCCAGCTCCAGTATGCAATGGATCAGCTGCGGGCGGATCTGGCGAATCTATATCGCTGTCCAGACTGGCAGTGCATGTTTCTCGAAGGACAATCCCGTGTCCCACCCCGGGAACAGTCCGATCGCATCGTTTTCTATGCGATGCGAGAACACCCCACACCCGAGGGAGTCGGCTGGGAGGGACCCTGCAGGATAGAATATGGAATCATTCCGGATTCTTCCGGAGCTTTATCCTGCCTGGCGCGGCGATGCGGCCCCATAGAGGAAGGAAATTTCGAAACATCCCCGGAAACGATCACGGTCCTGGCCGCGGATATCCAGGAGTTTTATCTGGAGTACCTGGATCAAGAGCAGTGGGTCAATGACTGGCAGAAGAAAGATGCGTTTCCCACGCTGATTCGGATTACTCTCGTCGGCCGCGGGGGGGACTCCGATGCCACTCCCATCTCCATCAGTCAGGTGGTTTCGCTGACGCCGCTGCCGGTTTTCGCCGCCTCCCCCGCCTCAACCTTTTCCACGGAACCTGCAACACATGAAACACCGCCTGGCCAATAAATCGATTCGAGCCGTAGTGCTGATCTTGGTGCTCTGGGTCCTGGTCGTGCTTACCCTGCTGTCGTTGACCCTCGCCGAAAACACCCGGCTGGAAAATTCCATTTCCGTTTATACCGCCGCCAGGGTCCAGGCTCGCTGGCTTGCCCGCGCGGGAGTCTATCAGGCTGTCGCCATTCTTCTGGAAGATAAGAGCCAGACCGATACCGCTCTGGAAAGCTGGTATCACAACCCCGATCTGTTCTATGAAAACGCCTCTCTGCCTCAGGGAACGTTCACTCTCTATTCCGACCGCTTCGAAAATCAAGAAACGTACCGTTATGGTATTCTGGATGAAAACAGCCGCTTGAATCTGAACACCGCCGATCTGGATTCCATCCTGAGGCTGCCGGAGATGACCATGCCGGCCGCAACGGCCATCTTGAGCTGGCAAAACCGCTCCCCCGCTTCGGGATTGGCGCCCGACGGCAGCCCCGCGGTTCTTCCACTCGCCGGGAAACCATTCCGGAATCCCTATGAACTGGCGAACCTGCCCGAATGCACCTTTGAATTCCTCTATGGCGAAGATCAGAACCTCAACGGCATCCTCGAAAACAACGAAAACGACGGCAACACCATGCTTCCGGCGGATAACGCCGACGGCGTCCTTCGGCGGGGCCTTCTGCCCTGCGTAACGGTGTGGTCCTACGAACGGAATGAAGATGGATATGGAACGGCCCGAATCAATATCAATACCGCCAGCGAATCCACGCTCACACAAGTGTTGGGACTGAGTAAATCCAACGCCAAATGGATTGTTCTCCATCGTAAAATCCCGTATGTCTCCATCGCGGACCTGTTGACGGAATTCGCTCTGAATCCGTCCGCCGCTCCGCTCCAGGCCAAAATGACGAATACCGGCTCCGCTCTGAATTTTGCCGTTTTTCGAAGCATTGCTGACCGTATCACGGTCACCGATCAGACCCTGTTGCCGGGGAAAATCAACATCAACACCGCTTCCGTCGAAGTGCTCCAGACCCTGCCCGACATATCCCCCCTTCTCGCCGAACGCATCCGCGACTATCGAAATACCCATCCCGAGGGATTCACCACTATCGCCGACCTGATGACCCTCCCGGGCTTTTCGCTGGATATATTCCGGAAAATCGTCCCTTCGATCACCGTTCGAAGCACGGTGTTTGTCATCCGGTGCCGGGGAAAATCACACGACCCCGTCGTAACGCACACCGTGGAAGCGGCACTCGACCGCGGTACATCCCCTCCCTCAATTATATTCTGGAAGGAATCCCCGTAGTCCGCCGGGAACCCAACTCCACGGCTTCACCCCCGCGTCAGGGCGTAATACGCCAAAAACAATACCGCACAGATATACACCGCCGCCGGACAGCGGCGGGCCTTTCCCGTAAGCAGCTTCAATGCCGCATAGCTGATAAATCCCCATGCGATGCCGTCGGTAATGCTCAAGGCGAACGGCATAATGACAATCGTCAAAAACGCCGGCAGCGCCTCGGTAAAATCATCCCACTCGATGTTCCGGATCACCGGAAGCATATAGCAGCCGATAAGGATCAACACAGGGGCAATTACGGGGTAGCACGAAATGGCTGAATCCCCGATGCCACCCAATCCAGAAACGGGAATCCGGACTTCGCCGCCAAACACTTCCATCAGAGGATAGGCGAATAGGGAAAGCAGGAAAAGAATCGCCGTGACAAGGGAAGCGACCCCCGTCCTCGCCCCCGCCGCGATCCCGGCGCTGGATTCAATGTAACTGGTGATGGTGCTCGTGCCGGTCAGCGTGCCGACAAGGGTTCCAATTGCATCAGAGGTCATCGCCTGCCGGGCCCGGGGCAGCCGGCCGTTCTGCATCAGACCCGAACGCTCCCCCAATCCCACGAGGGTTCCGATCGTGTCAAACAGGTCCAGTACCAGGAATGTAAAAACAACCAGCGCAATGCGAGATACCGGCTGGGAAAACAAGGGACCGAATCCGCCAAATACCTTTCCCAGCGTAGCCGAAACATGAGGGAACTCTCCTCCGGATACCCCGCAAACCAGGGAATACCCCCACTGCTGACCCCATAATCTGCTTGCCAGGTATCCCCCTGCGGCGGTAATCAGCATCCCCAGCAAAATCGCGCCCCGCAAGTGAAACGATAAAAGAATCCCCGTCACCAGAAGTCCAAACAGCGATAAAATGGTAATCGGATTCGACAGGGTTCCAAGACGGACGTACGTCGCCGGATGAGACACAATAATTCCGCTCCACTCCAGCCCCACCAGGGCGATCAGCAGACCGATGCCCGCCGCGATGGCAAATTTTAATCCATCGGGAATCGCATGGATAATGGTTTCCCGAAGACCAAACAGCGAAAGGAGAAGGAACAGGCCTCCCCCGATCATATTGGCGGCAAGCGCTTCCTGCCACGTAAAGCCGAATCCGCCCATTCCCACCGTCCCGCATACGGTAAAGGCAAAGAAAAAATTATGCCCCATCGCCGGCGCAAGGGCTATCGGAAGGTTCGCGTAGAATCCCATAATGATGCAGGCAGCCGCCGAGCTAACACAGGTGGCAAATAACACAGC
>CAZOTP010000118.1:0-9632 GCA_964582655.1 uncultured Pirellulales bacterium
CGATTATCCAGCAGATCAGTTCCTATATGCTGGCGCGGGAATATGCGATGGCACGTTATTCGCATGAATATCTGATGTTCCATCCGACGTGGCCTACGGAATACCCGATGCTTTCGGTCATTATTGCCTGGCGGGATTATCTTTACACCGGAGACGCGGGGAGTTTGTCGCGGTATTATGAAGATTTAAAAGCAAAAACTTTGATTGACCTGGCAAGGCCCGACGGATTGATCCAGGCACAGGGGGAGGATGGTACGCATGTGGAAACAGAATCCTTTGAAAAGAAGCAGTCGATCTATATAACGGAAGATTTACGGCGACGGCTTCACATGACTCAGCCGTTCCGGGACCTGGTGGATTGGCCCCCGACTTCGCAGTACCGGGATGATTATGTGTTCAAGCAGATCAATACGGTGGTCAATGCGCATCACCAGGCGGCGCTGCAGGCGATGGTTTGCATAGCAAACGCGCTGGGGAAAACAGAGGATGCAGAGGTATTCAAGCGGCGGGCGGATGAGCATAAAAAGGTATTCCATCAGAAATTATTTGATTCTGCCCGCGGAGTGTATGTGGATGGGGAGGGAACTGATCATGCGTCGCTGCATGCAAATTTGTTTGCCTTGGCGTGCGGACTTGTACCGGATGAACACCGGGAGTCTGTAATCCGGTTCATTCGTTCGCGGGGAATGCGGTGCAGCGTGTTCGCGGCGCAGTTTCTCCTGGAGGGGCTGTATGAGTCGAACGAAGAGGAGTATGCTTTGCAGCTTTTGACCGCGACCAATGACACAAGCTGGTACAACATGATCCGGGAAGGCGCGACCATGACGGCAGAGGCATGGTCCACGACGCATACAAAGAATATGCCGATTTCGGACATCGACTGGAATCATGCCTGGGCGTGTGCCCCCACGAATATCATTCCCCGGTATTTGATGGGGATAAGACCCCTGGAACCGGGATTATCCAGGATTCTGGTTCAGCCTCGACCGGGGCAATTGCGGCAGGCGAGTCTGGATCTGCCGACGGTACGGGGTATGGTTCATGTAGAATTTCTGAATGAACCCGGTAAGCGTTTCGAAATGAATTTGACCATTCCGGCTAACATGGAGGCGAAAGTTTGCGTGCCTGGTTTGGGGGAGGCAGATCCGACGGTTCTTGTAAATGGCAGGGTCCAAACGGGGGCTGTCGAAGGTCGATTTGTCGTTCTGGATCCAATCGGTTCCGGCTGTTATCGATTCGAAAGAAAGATCCGGTAGATTATAGTGTCCAGGGGGATCGCATCGGATTGGCCAGCAAGCGATTGGCTTGAGGATCGTTTTGGAATTGTTCCGTGGCCGGATCCCAAGTCAGGGGTCGGTGGAGACGATAGGCAATGTTTCCGAGGTGGCATACGGTAGCGCTTCGGTGGCCCGTTTCCGCAGGGCAGATCGGCTGCCTGCGACTGCGAATGCAGTTCAGCCAGTTCATGCTATGATCGTTGCTGTGATAAAGACGGAGATCCCGCGGTTTGAACCGCAGCGTCTCCAGGGATGTCGGAACACAAAAGAGTCCCTGACGGTTTACTTCGATCCGTCCTTCGGTGCCCAGAAAAAGGACTCCGAAGCCCTGGGAAATGGATTGCTCTGTCATTGTCAGACCGTTGGCATACCGATAGGTGAGATGTTCGTAATGTTTGCCGTTGGGCGGTGCGATTTCAACCGGACCGCTGTGGTCCATGTCCAGAGCCCACTGGGCGATATCGAACATGTGGGCGCCAAGATCGGTCAAGGACCCGCCTCCGAAATCCCAGTATTTGCGCGAATCCGGATAGACGTTGTTGCTTACATGGGGGGAAAGAGCGGAATGATAAGGTCTGGCGGGAGCCGGGCCAAGCCAGAGATCCCAATCCAGATAGTCGGGCGGAGGCATGGGCGGCAAACCGCAGAATTCGGCAGGGGAACCGGCGCAAACCTGCACCTGCTTGAGTTCTCCGATATACCCGTTGCGTACCAGTTCGCAGGCGCGACGGAAATCTTTATCGGATCGCTGCATGCTTCCCGTCTGAAAGATGCTGTCATATTGTTTTGCTGCATTCACTATCGCGCGGCTTTCGGCGATGCAGTTCGCCAGTGGTTTTTCACAATAGACGTCTTTTCCGGACTTCATGGCCTGAATGGCAAGGATGGCATGCCAGTGGTCGGGGGATGCGATGATGACGCCGTCAATATCTGTGCGCTGGAGAAGAAGGCGAAAATCCTGGTATCCCTGCACGGTGGCATAGCCGGTCATCCCGTATTTCTTTTCATAGGCTTCGTTGGATTGGTCCACGCCAAGCTGCATTTTGAGTCGATCCACATCGCAGACCGCCAGGATTTGGGTTGGATATTCATCGCGGAATCGCCAGAGGTGGCTTCGTCCCTGTTTTCCGTTTCCGATGAGTGCCAGTGTGATCCGTTCGCTGGGGGCGGTATGTCCATTTCTCCCCAGAGCGGAAGAGGGACAAATGGTTGGGAAGACGATAAGCCCTGTGGCGGCGGCAGTTGTTTGGGTAATAAATTGGCGGCGATTGATAAAAGATTTGGACGGTTGACGGCAACGTATTTTCGACATGGTTCATCTGCTCCAGTCTGATCGTTTGGTCTTTTATCATATACTTGTTCTTTCAGGAATGCAACATTGTAATGAAAAAAGGTATGTTCAGGTGATACTATGATTCTGACAGGCGGTGTTTGGCGGGACCGTCTGCGGATTGGCGGGCATTTCAAAAGAACGGAAGTTTTCGATGTTCCCTCCCAAAGTATTTTGGGGATTTCCTTCACATAAATCGATGTCGTGGGTGAAATTGCATCAGGGCGTATTTCGCGGATGGGTAATCCCAACGGCCGGTTTAAGGTGAACCAGCCTATGCCTGCATTTTTTGATCGATGGTGCCGGCAGGGGCCTGTTCATCATTCGGCTCTTGGTCTTGGAGATCATTCTGAAGAATTGGAAACTATTGCGGAAGCAATGAAGTGTAAGGTGATCAGAATGTAAAAAACGGCAATGTTCAGTGGTTCAGGATGGTTACATAAAAATCATCCTGCTGGAATTCGCTGGTGATTTTCTGATTGTTGAGTTTCATTTTCTGGATCGCGCTGGCAGTGCACACGCCAAATGGGCTGTTGTTGTTTTCTGACAGTACCTGCTGGATCTGCACATTTTTGATGATGGCATGGTCGGCGCTGGAGGTCCCGCTGATATAATTTCCCTGGCTGTCAGGGGCGACACCTACGGCTACGGTACTGGCGCTATAGGTTCCGGTGACCTTGAGCGTTCCCAGAAAAGCCTGGCATATCGACGCATCGACATTCTGCGAACCGATTGTTTTGGAAGAATTGGCGGACGATCCGATGGAAACGAGGGAGCTGGACATGTTGTTCCGGACCCGGATGGCAAGAATTTGATTTTGAACGGTTATATCGGCCTGATCCATATCCCACGTTTTAATGGTTCCGATGCCATCGCCTGCCTGAATGGTTCCGGAAAGAGTTCCTTCACCCAACAGAATTTTGTCGATGGCGGTGTCGGTCTGAATGATTCCCTGGAGATTTCCTTTGGCAATGTTCAGTTTGCCAAGACTTCCGGCGACATGGAGATTGCCGCTGAAGCTGCCTTCGTGTATGGTGAACAATCCCAGATTCCCGGCGGTAATCTGAAATTGGCCGCTGCATTCACCGGCAATCTTAGCCTTGTTCAGGGAGAAACTGGTCCAGGCGGAGCCGAGGAAGTCCATCGCTTGGAAGGAATCGACAGGGCCTGTGATCTTCAGTTGACTATCTCCGATAACTTTTTCCATTTGAAGCGTAGCGGGTTCCTGGGCGTGAAAATAGATATCCGCTCCGCTAAGGACGTGGCCAACTTTCAATTGGTTCAGATTGCCGTCCAGATGAATCCCATCGCCGACCAGATCCGCAGAAGGGGCTTTGATGGATTTCAAGTCGGAACTGCCGGTAATTTGTCCGATCAGGGTTCGGCCTCCGTTTTTCACGGTGATGGAAAGCGTTTCTGTTCCGTTGCTGGAAAGAATATCAATGGATTGAATATCAGGAGTACCCTCGTCGCCGGTTATGATTTTCGCCTGAGCCTGGCCGGAAAGAGAAACCGTTACCAGATCACCGGATTGGTCAGCAAATGAATATTTTTGACCGTTTCCAACAAGGGCATAGGCATGGGCGACAAGTACAAGATGTTCCTGACCGAGATTTACGCTGTCTGAAGTGAGCAGAAGGGTGTCCGTAATGGTCTGTGCCTGCTGGGTCAGGAAGTTGACGGAAAGGATTCGAGATTGTCCTGGCTGGAGAATCAGGGTGGACGACTGGGCCAGCTGGAAATCGGTCCCTTCCTGCAGAGCGAGGTGTATCGTCAATGGGAAATTTCCGGAGTTTTGAACTTGCCAGATGTTCTCCAAGGAGCTTTGACCCGTCTGGATGCTTCCCCAATCGGTTTGCCCGTCGGCATTTCCATCGAGTTCCGTGATTTCAAGGATGCCTGCGACACCCTGCGCCGTGAGAGATACCGAATCCTGGGGAGATTCCGTGTTGTCGGTAAGGATGAGGATAGCGCCGCTGAGATAGGCCATATCCGGGGGGGTAATCGATGCGTCGATGGAAAGCGATTGTCCCGGGGCCAGAATGATGTCATCCGCGGAATTGTCCGGATCCAGCAATGTTGACAGAGTAAAGCCGGTGGGGGATTCAATGCCGCGAAGAGTAAGATTCGCATCGCCGGTGTTGATCAGAAGAATATTTTGTGTCTTGGTCTGGCCGACGGGGACGGGGCCGAATTCGAGCTTGTTATCATGAGCTATACCGCTGGTTTCCTCAATAGTCAAAACGCCTCCGAGCACGTCGGCGGATAAAGGTATGATCGTATAGGGATTATCCGGATCATTGCTTATAAGGGTCATCTGACCCGTAATATTGCCTCGCTGCAATCCGAGAGACTGAATCGACAGGTTCAAGGTTTGTCCGGGGGCAAGGGATACTCCTCCTCCTGAAAAACTTGGGCCGTTCACCAGTGAGAAGGGGCCTGTGAATTGAACACCATAAAGAAGCAAATCATCTTGTCCGGTATTTTGGATCTGAATGGTGTCGGTTGATGGGATATTGCGGATAACACTGCCCAGATCAAGCTCTATACCTGATACGTTTTGTCCATTGGAGAAAACGGAAAGCTCGGCCTGAGGTTCATGAGCATTGCCGGAAAGAGTAACAGTGGAAATCGGAGTTTCGCTGTCATTGCTGACAATGGTTACCTGTGAACTGTAAGAGCCGGTCTGGGAGGGAAAAAAGGTAACGCCGAAGGTGTATTGGTTGCCGGGAGCGATGGTAATATCGTCGGCGGAACTGGAGGCCAGATTGATCACATTCAGACTGAAATCGGTTCCTGCGGTAATCTGGGAAAGGACCAGATTGGCAGAACCTGTGTTGGCGATGGTGATTCCGGCAGCCGCCTGGGTCAGAACGGTTACAGAACCGAAGTCGATGGTCTGATCGGTGAAACTGCCGTTGTTGTCGGAGATAGCGATTTGCGGCTGAGGATCGGGGATTTGGGTTTGGAGATTGAGGATATAGCTGCCGGAGCTGTTCTGGGAAGAGCTGCTGATAGAGAGATAATAAGACTCTCCGGCGATGGTCTGGAAAGTGAGTTGGCTGTCCAAGTCCGAGCCGAAATCGTCATTCGCTGCCACTTGGGCCAGATCACTGCTTCGTGTGACGGTAAGATAAGAATCCAGATTGCCGTATGCGGAAGTGTCAATGTCGATGATCGCGTTTCCTGTTTGCGTCGCGGTGAAGCGGAAGACATCGACGTCATCGCGTTTTTCGAGCATCCCCTGCATGGATATTGAGGTGATTGAAGAGGCGGCGGCAAATGTATTTCCGTGGTCATCGGCGCCGTGGGCATAGCCCAGGTTGGTTCCCAGCTGCTGCTGGGTATTCTGAAACGTACTGGTCCCCGGAATAGTGCCCGAACCAAACATGGAGGTTCGCGGATTGATGGGCAAATACGGATTCATCAAAGCCGTGGTATTGTCCACATGGTTGGAACCGAACGTATGAGCCGCTTCATGGGAGACGAGATTGGCGATGTATTCGGAGAAATAGAGAAGATTTCCGCTGCTGTAGGTGTGGTAAATTCCCAGTTCCTCGGTGAAGGCAAATCCATAATTGCTTGCATCCTGATTGAGAATGTCGTAGGTAGCCACGCCGATCACGCCGCTGTTGGGCATGAACCAATCGTTGGTTCCGCCGATATACATAGTGGTGTATTCCCCGGAAACGGGCTTCTGGGTGACAATCTGGCCGTTATAGGCCGCATATTCTTCCTGGACAATTTCAACGATATGATGGATGGCTTCCTGTTCCCGGCCTCCCCAGCCGTATTGACTCAGGCTGAAAGCGGGGATTTGGACCGAATTGCTTCCGAG
Source organism: uncultured Pirellulales bacterium (assembly GCA_964582655.1). Taxonomy (GTDB): domain Bacteria; phylum Planctomycetota; class Phycisphaerae; order Sedimentisphaerales; family SM23-30; genus CAZOTP01. Next base: position 6,446 of record CAZOTP010000118.1, read on the forward strand.
CCAGAAATCTCCGGCGCGGCTGGACACGACGGCCCCGTCAAAGTCAAGATAGAGTGTATATGCTCCGCCAGCGGCCGCGGGTTCAGCCGATGTATCGGAGAGAGAAGCTTCCTGCAGGAGGGCGGTATCCGGCAGGGAATCGAAGTATTTCTGAAGGATGCTTTCTTCCAATTCTTCTATAGATTGTAAAATCGAATCATGCGATACTGGCGATGGGGGGCCGTACACGGATTCATCGTTCGTACCGCTCCAATAGAAAGGATCGGAAAAATAAGGATCCGGAATCCCGTATTCAGAATGGTTTATATTGTCCTGATTCTGGCAGGGGAGCCAATCGCAGGCGGCGTCGAGCAGAAGACGGCGGTCGAGGGATTCCAGATGCAGGCTCTGCGGCCCGGTGCGGCAAGAACGTCGCTTCGTTTTCCTGGAATGCATGCGAGTCTCCTTTTCCCTGAACCATTCTCGCGTTGGGAACATCGCGGCGATGTCAGATCCGCGTGCGTTCCATGCATCCAGGTGCTACGCTGTGTCGTCCATTTTGGCACCGCATGAAAACCGGCGGATTGATTTCGCCGATTTTCATATCGACGGCGGATACTTCGTAATTCAGCGCAAAGCGGCGGCTGTATGGATGTTCCGTATGAGATTCTTTCCGTCCGCCCGTTCATTCCATACAATCCGTACATTTTCTCATGCAGAGGGTTTCCAATCCCGCTCTATAAGCATGTAATATGAGAATCGAGGGGGCAAGCGAAACGGTGTAATCCCAAAGGTTTTCGGTTATGGGAATGTGAAGATGGACGGATTATGCGTTTTGTAAGGGATACAAAGTGGTGGAGCGGACAGGGAATTTCATACTTGGCGGCGTCGGAAACGAGAGGAAGCGGGGAATCCAGTCCCAGGGAACATTAGTTGCGGCAGGTTTGAATGGCGTTTTGGATGGTATGTAATTCAGCGGAAGACAATTGAATTTGTCCGGCGAAGGCGTTTTCTGCGGCCTGCTGTGAGGTGCGGATACCAGCCAAAACATGGGTCAGGCCGGGCTGATGAAAAGTCCACGCCAACACAATTTGCGTCAGGCTGGCGTGGTGGATTTCGGCGATGGGACGAATTGGTTCAAGAAGTGCCTGGATGCGTTTTCGGTTCTCTGCGGAAAATGTCGGTCGATCATTCCGCTGGTCACCTGCTGCAAATTTGTAGTTTGGAGTGATCTTACCTGTGAGCAGTCCCTGTTCCAGCGGTGAGTAGGCGAGAAAGGCGATTTGATTTTTTTTACAGAACTCAAGCTGGCCATTGACTTGAAAACGCTGATCCAGGATGGAGAAGCGTTCCTGATCGGAATCGAGATTGTCCAGGCCATATTCTTTCATCTGTTCGATGGTGGCATTGGAAACACCGATGGCACGAATTTTTCCTTCTTTCTTCATCTGGAGCAGAACGGCCAATGTATCCTGAATGGGAGTGGTGTTTTCCTGCCAATGCGTCTGGTAGAGATCGATATAATCCGTCCGGAGGCGTTGCAGGCTTTGTTCCAGTTCCTTCCGGATCGAATCCGGATTCAGATACTTATACACGGCATACTTGGAGGGGGTTTGGGTCAGTTGATTCTCGTCGCTGTAGAAATGGAATATTCCCGCCTGCCGATCCCAGATCAGGCCGCACTTGGTCGCCAGAACATATTTGTCCCGCTGTCCCTGAATAGCTTTTCCGACAATGCCTTCCGAGCGGCCGAAACCATAAACGGGAGCGGTGTCGATAAAATTGATCCCGTGATCGAGACAGGCGCGGAGGGCGCCGATGGATGTCTGTTCTTCAGCGCCGCCCCCCCACCAGCCCCCCATCGCCCAGGCGCCGCAGGCGATGCCGGAGGCCTGAATACCGGATTTTCCCAACTCGCGATAGAGCATATCATTCTCCAATTTGACATTTGTATCGAGAATTACGAGCAACCACTCCAATCATAGGCGTCAAAGGAGGCAGGATCAACCTCTTTTTTGAAATATTCCGTTTATTGGCCTTTGTCCATTTTCTTGCCAATAATCATATAAGGTTTTATAGCAAGGCATCCGGTATCATGTGGATTCTGATTATTCTGGCTATCTTTTTGACCGCCGCGATGGCTGCCCCCGATTCGGGGCCTCCCCTGGAGAGAGTTCTCGGGCGGAATCGGCTCGCCGGCCAGCAAAGCCCCTATCTGCTCCAGCATGCGGGCAATCCCGTCAGCTGGTACCCATGGGGGCCGGAAGCCTTTCAGGACGCCATCCGTCAGGACAAACCCATTTTCCTCTCCATCGGATATTCCACCTGCCACTGGTGCCATGTCATGGCGCACGAATTCTTTGAAGACGAGGAGGTTGCCCGCCTTCTGAATGAAACCTTCGTCTGTATTAAGGTGGACCGGGAAGAGCGTCCCGATATTGACACTATCTATATGACGGTTTGCCAGATACTTACCGGTTCCGGCGGCTGGCCGCTCACCGTATTCATGACTCCCGAACAGAAATCCTTTTTTGCGGGGACCTATTTTCCGAAAACGGAGCGATTTGGTCGCATCGGAATGATCGAATTGATTCCCCGCATCCGGGACCTTTGGCGGAATCGTCGTGAGGAACTCCTGCGCACGGCCGAAGAAATCACCGGTGCTTTGCGCAACATCCCTCCTGAAACATCTGGCCGGGAATTATCGTATGCCGATCTCGACATGGCATTTCGTGTTTTACGAGAAAATTATGATGAACAAAACGGCGGTTTTGGAACGTCACCCAAATTTCCCTCTCCAACCGCACTTCCCTTTCTTCTCCGGTATGGAAAACGCACTCAAAATCCCGATGCCCTAAAAATGGTTGAACGCACCCTGCAGGCGATGCGCAGGGGCGGCATCTATGACCATATCGGATTTGGTTTTCATCGCTACAGCACCGATTCAAAGTGGCTGATCCCTCATTTTGAAAAAATGCTTTATGATCAAGCGCTTCTTGCGATAATCCATTTGGAAACATTTCAAATCACGAAAAATCCCCTCTATGCCCGGACCGCCCGTGAAATCCTCACCTATGTTCTCCGGGAGATGACCAGCCCCCAGGGCGGTTTTTACTCCGCGCAGGACGCTGACAGCGAAGGCGTGGAAGGAAAATTTGTAAGCGTTCACGCGGTTTTGCCCGCATAGGTTGTTGGATATATTAGTGAT
>CAZOTP010000119.1:0-9602 GCA_964582655.1 uncultured Pirellulales bacterium
CCCCCCCGCCCCCCCGGCCGCCCCCCCCCCCCCCCCCCCCGCGCCGCTGATCCCGCGAAATATCTAAACAGCCCGGAAAGCGTTCTGTTTAATAAAAGCCGGTCTTTGTACGGATTGAATCGGGCGAAAGACGCGATTGCCAAGCAGGGGCTGGCGATCCTTGTAGAGGGCTATACGGACTGCATAATGGCGCATCAGCACGGGATTACGAATGTGGTGGCGACGCTGGGAACGGCGCTGACTTCCCAGCATGCGCAAATCCTGAGCCGCTATGCAGACAAGATTATTCTTTTATTTGATTCGGATCTGGCCGGGCGCAAGGCAACCGATCGTGCCATTGAAATCTTTTTTAATCAACGGGTGGAAATCCGCATTGCCACCCTGCCGGGTGAAAAGGATCCATGCGATTATCTGCTGGCGCGGGGGGCAGAGGCGTTTCAGGATGAAATCCGGCGTGCACAGGATGTGATCGAATTCAAATGGAACGGGCTTTGCGAACAATACCAGTCCCAGGATAGTCTTAACGGCAGAAAACGGGCCGTGGATGAGTTTTTAAACAGTATGGAATCGGCGTTATCCCAAGGGAGCCTGGATACGATAACGCAGGGATTGATGATTAACCGGATGTCGAAACTTCTGGACATACCAACAGATGACATATACAGTCGTATTCGATATCGGAAAACGCCAATTCGGGCACTGGCACAAAACCGCCGTCCCGATCGAAAACAGTGTTTTTTCACTGTCCAGGGGAGTCAGGCGCTGTCAGAAAAAGAGATCCTGGAGGTTCTTTTGAACCGTCCGGATTTGTTTATTCTGGTGAAAGCAGAAATTCCGGAGGCAGAGGAATTTACAGAGCCGACTCTCCGACGAATCGCGGGTATTCTTTGGAGTCGTCTGAGCGGAACGGCGGAGATAACCCTGGCAGGGATTTTGGCGTCGTGCGACGAGCCGGAGCTGAGCAATATCATCACGGATTTAGCGGAACAGGGGGCCAGCCGTCAGAATTATGAACTTACCCTGGCCGGCGCTTTACGAAATTTGCAGCGAATACGCGAACAGGAGTATCGCCGGCAGATCAGCCAGGGGATCTCGCAGGCGGATCGGAACTATGGAGAAGAAATGCAGCGTGCGCTGCTTCAGAGTTATCAGGCAAAATGGAAACCCGACTTCCGAAAGCCGGGACCCCGCGTATAGTTCGGGAGGCGAATAGATTGGCTATGATTATGACCGGGAGCAGAACCTTGAAAAAAACAGACAAGCAAAACAACGCAAAAACAACCCAGGCGCAAAATCCTCTGATGGACGACGGGCTTAAATCTCTCGTGGAAAAGGGCAAAAAACGAGGCTATTTGACCTACGAAGAAATGAATGATGAATTGCCGGACGACAACATTTCACCAGATCGCCTGGACAATCTTCTCATGACGCTGGATGACCTGGGAATCGATCTGATCGAAGAAGACGAGATCGAAAAGGAAGAGAAAGAGGGCGACGAAGAAAAGGGGGCCCGCGAGACGGAAGCCGCGGAAGAAGAGGAAGTTGTTTCCACAGAGAGCGAGCGGCGGATCGACGATCCGGTGCGCATGTATTTAACCCAAATGGGCGAAATTCCGCTGCTGACGCGGGAGGAAGAAATTTCTCTGGCCAAGAAAATCGAGCTGACCCGGATGGCGTTTCGCCGAAAAGTGCTGGAAAGCGATTACAGCATGGACGCCGCGATGTCCATTCTGGAGCAGGTGGGGGAGGGAGAGCTTCCGTTTGATCGAACCATGCGGATTTCGACCTCCAATCATACCGCCAAAGCGTCTATCAATCGCCGGATTCCGGAAAATTTGCGCACGATCAAACGCATTATGAAAGCCAACCAGCAAACCTGGGATCAAATGCTTGCATCGGAAGACCCGGAATTCCGCCGAAAGCTGAGGCACCAGATGAATCGCCGGAGGCGTCGGTCGGCAACACTGCTGGAAGAGCTTGCCCTGCGAACCAGCCGCATTCAGCCGATGATGCACAAACTAAAAAACATCCTGGATAAAATCGAATCCCTGACTCGAATGATCGAGAATCCCAAACAGGATCATCTCACTCCGGATGACATCCATGCCATTCAGGAGGAATTGGATGGCCTGATGGGATTGGTGCTGGAAACGCCCGACCAGCTTCGAGCCCGCTGCCGGACCATCAGCATGGTCTTTTCGGAATATGAAGACGCCAAACGAAAACTCAGCGGAGGCAACCTTCGTCTGGTGGTTTCCATCGCGAAAAAATACCGAAACCGGGGGCTGAGTTTTCTCGATATTATTCAGGAAGGCAATACCGGGCTGATGCGGGCCGTGGACAAATACGAATACCGGAGGGGGTATAAGTTCAGCACGTATGCGACGTGGTGGATTCGTCAGGCGATAACGCGGGCCATCGCGGACCATGCCCGAACCATTCGGATTCCCGTGCACATGATCGAGACCATGAGCCGGCTGCGCAATATCAGCAAGAAACTCCAGCAGGAACTGGGAACCGAGCCGACCATCGAGGAAATCGCCCATCACGCGGACATGCCCGTGTCGGAAGCCCGCCGGGTGATGAAGATTTCGCGGCATCCGATCAGCCTGGATCGGCCGGTGGGGGAGAGCGAAGACAGCTATTTCGGAGATTTTATCGAAGACGAATCGGCGGAATCCCCGGTGAAGGCAGCGACGCAGGAGATGCTGAAGGACCGCATCGACTCGGTTCTGAAGACGCTGACCTACCGGGAGCGGGAAATCATCAAACTCCGCTACGGGATTGGCGACGGTTATACATACACGCTGGAAGAAGTGGGTCGTATATTCAAGGTGACTCGGGAGCGAGTGCGCCAGGTGGAAGCCAAAGCGATTCGCAAATTGCAGCACCCGGTACGGTCCCGAAAATTGCAGGGATTCCTGGATAATTCGGACAAGAAGATCGAATTCGAGGATGATGAATAATCCGCGGGGAGCTCTTGTACAGGCAGGAGATTAAAGAGGGGGGGGTATGTCCTGGAAGATTCTAGCAGAGCATGGGGGGAATTCCCCTGATTTTAGTTTTTCGAGGAACAGCGGCTTGGTTATTTCATTGCTTTTTGCCTCGGATATGGTATGGTTTTCCCCAGATTGCAAACATAAGGATACATTTATGGCAAAGGCTAACCGTATTGTTTTGGGCGTTGCGATTCTCGGTATATCATTCGCCGCAACCCGGGGCGCCAATACCGTGTTTATTGAGCATAAAACCGAAGCTCAGTTCAAGAAGGGGACGGCCGAGCGCACCCTGATCCGAAGCGACGGGCAGCTTACTCTGGCTTATGATGCACACGTTCTTCTGGATTCCAATCCAAAACTGCTGGCTATTAATGCCATCGAGGCAGATTCCCAGGGCAATATTTATCTGGCGGCAAGCGGATTAGGCCACATTTACCGCATTTTATCCGGCGAGAGCAAAGCCGAACTGCTCTACGGCGATAATCCCAATGATTCTAAACATGTCTTTTCTCTGGGATTCGACAGTCAGGGCTATCTTCTGGCGGGTACCGGAGGGGAAAAGGCCGCCCTTTTACGCCAACGGAAAGAAAAAGGGTTTGATGTTCTGTTTCAGGATGAAACGGTGAAATATATCTGGGCAATTGTTACGGGACCGGCTGGCAGGATCTATCTGGGCACGGGGCCCGAGGGAAAGATTTTTACCCTGGATCCGGATGGAACGAATCCGCAAATGCTCTATCGTGCGAAGGATACCAATATTCTTTCTCTCGCACTGGATGCCAACGGGATTCTCTTTGCAGGAGGGGATAAATACGGGCTGGTGTATCGTATAGATCCGGCAACGGGTCAAACCGTTGTCGCTTATGATACGGGTCATAAAGAAATCAGCGCCCTGATATTGGATTCGCAGCAGAATGTCTATATCAGCACCAGCGACACGGGGGTATCGAGACGGGGGGCGTCGCTGATCCTCTCCGATGAAGCGGTGACCCCGATTCGGCCTGTTCCTGCCGCACCGGAGGCGGAGGAAGGTCCGCCGGAAGAAGGTCCTCCGGAGGGTGGGGACGATATGGCCGGAAAGGATAACACCAGCGGAGAAACGGAAACTCCTGAAACTCCGTCGGGGCCGGATTCGGAACCCGTGGACAAATTATCCCCTCCTGAAACTCCCGGACCGGAGGCTCAAAAACCCAAAATTCCCGAAACGCCGGAAGAACCCGAACGGATGATGAGGCCCGGGCGTGTAAACGAAATCTTTAAAATGACGCCGGATGGATTTGTTCGATCGATATTTCAGAAGCCTGTGGTGATTTTTGATCTTGTTTATAACCCGTCCGATCACAGTCTTTTGCTGGCGACCGCCGATCAGGGGAGAATCCTGAAGTTTGATTTGGAGACACAAAAAGTGCTGGTTCTCCATTCCGCCTCGCCTTCGGTTCAGGTAACCTCGCTGAAGCTCCTGAACGACGGTTCTGTGGCGGCGAGTCTTGGAAATCCATCGGGAGCTCTTAAAATTCTACCCTCTTATGCCTCTTCCGGCTATTATCAATCCGAACCCATTGACGGACAGAATATAACCCGTTGGGGTACGGTTCATATCGACGGGGACATACCGGATCAAACCCATCTGAATATTCTATTTCGGACCGGTAATACATCGAATCCGGAGGAAGGGCCCTGGAGTGAATGGTCTGAGCCGCTGCGGGCCAGCGAAAGTCTTTCCATTCCTTCGCTGCCAGGCCGCTTTTTACAATATCGTTTGGATTTTTCAACGGAATCGCCTGTTCGGACGGCCACAGTACGGAGCTTGAAGCTTTCGCAGCGTCAGCCGAACTATCCGCCCCGTGTCACCTATCTGAATACCATCTGGGCCAAGGAGCAAAAGCCAAAAGGAAATAATCCATTTCCAGAAGAATTGAATCTTTTACAGATTCAATGGAAAGCCGAAGATGATAACCGTGATTCTCTATTGTATAATCTGTATCTTCGTCCATGCGGTACGGATCGCTGGGTCCAGATTGCCAAAGAGTTGAAAACCGTGTCCCATAAATGGGACAGTCGTCTGGTGGAAGATGGACCATATGAAATCAAGGTCGAAGCAACGGATAAATTATCCAACACGGCCCATGATACATTATCGGACGTTCGCATTGGAGATCCGTTTATCGTAGATAACACGCCGCCTCAGGTTGCCGATTTCACTTGGAATGTATCACAGGATAGTGTAGAATTTTCCGCTTTATTGAAAGATGATTTGACCACAATACAAGCGGTCCAATATAGTCTTGACAGCTCCGAATTATGGCAGTCCGCCCAGGCGTCGGATGGCCTATTTGATAACAAGGCGGAATCGATTCAAATGAAAATAAAAGTGGATACGGAAGGATCACACTGGCTTTCGTTACGGATCTGCGATGGCCGCGGAAATGCTGTTTACAAAAATATCAATTTTACAACAACCCATTGAAATGCGAAGGAATCTCTCATGGAAAATCATCGGATCAGCAAGATTAAACGTCGTCGGAAAAGCGGGTTCCGGGCCCGGATGAAAACCCATCATGGCCGCAAAATTCTGAGCCGGAAGCGTCGTGCTGGCCGAACCGTCAATATCGTAAAATAATCGTTTTTGGCTTTAAAGCGTTGTTTTTAAACTGCCATAACGTCCTATAATATATATTATGTTGCATTGGAAGGGATTGGAAGGGAAACGAATGAATTTCTGTAAGTCTTTTTAATAAATGACTTAAGCGACTATTTATTTGTTGTCGGATGGCTTATGCACGACCTGATTGGAAATAATCGAGTACCCGATCGGTTAGATTCTCTGCGGTTTCCTGGGAATCGACGTCGAACCAGTGAACATCCGCGAATTGGCGAAACCACGTCCGCTGGTTTTTGGCCAGATGCCTGGAATTGATTTTTATGCGTTCGATCGCATCATCCAGGGAGCATTTTGAATTGAAATAATCCAGGATTTCAGCATACCCCACCGCCTGGCTGGCCTGGGGACTTAAGCCTTTTGGGGATTCCAAAAGAGATCGCACTTCCTCAACGAGGCCCAATTCAATCATTTTCTTGACCCGGAGGTTAATCCGGTGATTCGCCTGCGTTTTTTCCCGGCGAATGCCAATCATCGTCCATTCATTTCGATATTTCCGGCTTCCAAATTGAACCTGAAATGAACTGATCGGACGGCCTGTGATTTCATAGACTTCCAGCGCCCGGATAATCCGCTTGGCATCATTGGGATGGATTTTTTCACTGGCAGCGGGATCCGCCGTTTGCAAACGAGCGTAAAGAGACGAAAGCCCCTTTTTGGCTGCTTGATTTTGCAAATTTTCCCGTAAAACAGGATCGGCAGGGGGACCATCGAATATTCCCTCGATCAAGCCCCGTATATACATAGCCGTACCCCCTACCGCGATTATCGGACGTTGTCGCAGGTGGATATTTTGAATCGCCTGATCCGCTAGTTCGAGGTATTTTCCCATGCTGAACTCTTCATAGGGTTCGACGACATCAATGAGATGATGGCAAATGGCCTCAAGCCTGTCGGGCCCCGGTTTGGCCGTACCAATATTCATCCTGCGGTATACCTTCATGGAATCAATGCTTAGAATCTCCCCGCCCAACCGCCGGGCCATCTCAAAAGCCAGTTTCCCTTTTCCGCTGGCGGTACACCCGAGTATTAAAAAATCGCGATTCCTCATGTAAACCTTGACTCCCCTGCCGATGTCTAATAGCATGAGAGCGAGTGTATACAGTTTTCCGGGCATTTTAGTATAAGGAGTGATGTTATGGCCAGACAAATCCTTGTAAGCCTTATCCTGCTTGCTGCAACCGGCCTTTTGGGATGCTTTAATCCGAAAGTGGAAGCCCCATTAATTGATTTCGGCAACGGGAGCGGCGGCACCTCGTCCGCCGAGAAAGTGTCTGATCCGGCACCGGGAGTACCGGATGACGAACTGACCCAGTCGCAGCGGTATCAGCGGAAACTGGCCACCTGCCAGAGAATGTCGGAATACCGCAGAGAACGGTATGAAGAGCTGGAGAAAAAATACAAAGACATGCAAAAGCGATATGAAAACGAAATCGAGAAGCTGGAAGACATCATAGACGATTTACGCGAAGAGAACCGCGATCTGCGTAAAAAATAATCGTTGATTTCGTTGCTGTCAACAAGAGACCAAGGGAAGGATTATTGGCCTTCTGTTTTCTTCTCCAGTGGATACTGATCGAGAATGGTTTTGGCTTCCTGACCGGCCTGCTGGGCTAATCCCCTGAAATCCCCCGCCATGGCTTGAATCCGCTGGGAAACCTCCGGAATCAAGGGAATGGATGTCAGGCTGTCTGCTTGCGACGTATAATGATTCTGATCTTCCTTCCAGAGGGATGCTTTTTCCAGATCCGCCAGGCGTTTCAGCTCATTGGCATGCTGGGCTGTTTCTCTGGCGGCGGCAGCGGCACGACCGAACGAAGCGGAGCTTTTATCGTACGCGGTTACCGCTTCCAGGCGGATTTTTGCGTAGTCCTGCTCCGCGTCTGCCAACCGGTCCAGGTTTTTGACAAAATCATTCACATGCGCCTGACGACGCTGCCGGCTCTCTTCCTGAATTTTTTGGACTTCGGCAATGGCAGGCGAATTTTTCAATTCCTCCGACTGCTGCTTCACGGAATGGATGGTTTCCGTCAATTGCTGCCGACGAAGCTGCCAGTAATTCAAAAGTCCTGTTACATTTTTCAGCGATTGCTCAATTCCCTCCGCTTCCGCTTCATAATCGATTACCCCTTTCATACCCCCATTGGCTCCGGTCCCGCCCCGGATGGCATAGGCCTGGTTCAGCAAATCATATTTTCGGTCGGCTTCGGCTTTCTCCGCCTGCTCCAGCACCGCAAGATACTGTAAATGCATCTGGGAGGATTTCTCACGAAGTTCCCGGATTTGCTGCTCCATCTGGACTTTCTGCTGTTCCAGTTCCGCGGCGGATTTTTCCGCGGTTGCCAGTTGGTCATTCAGGCTTGCCGGCTCCAGCGTTTGTTCGGGGGCGCCGGCCAGTCGGGATTCCACCGCGACTATGGACTGGGAAGGAAGATACCCTTCCACGCCTTTGGAAAATGAATCCTCATTGGCAATTCCCGTCAGATCATTGGCCAGCATGGATCGGATATTTTGGCACTGAAACTCTTTTCCCCGCAAGCGATCCACCTGCTCCCTTGCCTGGGTCAAATAGAGTGTTCCAAGCAGCAGTTCCGGAGCCGCCTTCGCCTGGGGAGCGTTGCTTTGCCCGGCTCGGGAAATAGCGTCCTGGAGCTGTTTTTCCGCGGCTGCCAATCGTTGCTGCCGGCTGTTCTGAAGGTCCTGTTCCGAGGCCTCCTGTTTGGCCAGATACATATCGCACAATGCCAGAACTTCACTGGCACTGACAGCAGGGGTTTCCGGCAATTCCTGGCCCGGTTTGGGGAGTTTACCGATCATTTCATCCAGAGCCTTTTGGAACGCATTCCAGTCGGCCTTGCTTTCGGCCTGATTGATCTGAGCCTGAGTCAAACTGTGTTCCGGGCTGTCGGCCTGAACCAGAGGGATTGTGTTCTGAACCGCCTGGTTGGAATTGCCCGCAGCCGACTGGCTGGAGCGATTCTTGCACCCGGCGGTCACGCCCATTGCAACAAGAAACATCATAATTCCCGCTATCCCAACCATCCGCTGCCGGCGATTTTTCATCGGTATATGCCTTTCTGGTTTTTGGTAGGCAGTTCCAAAATATCCCCAAAACCGCCCTATCTTTTACCAGCCCCCCTCTCTTTTGTCAACAAAGTTTACTGGACGGCCAGCCGAGTTTTGCTACAATATCGAACCGGTGCCCAAGGAGCTAAAATAAGCTGAGAAAATGACTTATCCGATACGGTGCAAACCTGTTTTCAAAGGCAGAATCTGGGGTTCACAGAGGCTGAAAACTCTGTTTGGCAAACCGCTGCCTGCGGGGGAGCGGATCGGGGAGAGCTGGGAACTGGCTGATTTGCCGGAAGGGCAGTCTTTTGTGGATAACGGCCCCTATGCGGGGATTACACTTCGGGAGTTTCTAAAGCAGCACGGTACGGAGTATGGATTTTCGGCAGAACAGTGCCGGCCCCCGTTCGGATTGCTGATCAAATTCCTCGATGCGGCGGATGTTCTGAGTGTACAGGTTCATCCCGATCAGAAAGCCTGTGAAAAGATTCCCGGCGCCAAGTTGAAAACGGAATGCTGGTACGTGGTGCATGCGGATCCGGGAGCGGTTATTTATCGCGGTTTGAAATCCTGTGTAACTCGGCAGGCATTCCAGGAGGCCTTGGAGCAGGGAACCGTGCAGACCCTCCTGAAACCATATCCCGCCCGGGCCGGGGATTTCCATTACCTCCCCGCCGGCACGGTTCATGCTCTGGGAGCGGGGCTTGTTGTAGCGGAAATCCAAACCCCTTCGGATACCACGTTTCGCGTGTTTGACTGGAACCGGGTGGATGAGAAAGGCAAAACCAGGACTCTTCATCTGAAAGAGGCTTTGGAAAGCATCCATTTTGAGTCGGATGATTCTTCCCTGCCGCCCCCCCCTGCCGGCCCTGCCA
>CAZOTP010000120.1:0-9470 GCA_964582655.1 uncultured Pirellulales bacterium
TTTCAAGGGTTGATGGTATGGCCAATCCCAAAACCAAAGAAACTTTTATCATGAATCTTCCATTGCGGCAGAAGCCCGCCGAGCTCTTGCAAGCCACGGGAATCGCGCTGGAATATTTCCCGGCTTTTGAACACAAAGGCATCGACGACATCGATATGCACGGGCATACGTATGTGGAGATGAACTATATCATCAAGGGGCGGTGCCGCCAGATTACCCGGGATCGCGTGCATGAGGATGGGGCCGGTGCGATGGCGATCGTACACTATCACCAGGAACACATGTTTCAGACTCCCTACGGACCTGTGGAGAAGATGAACGTCTATCTTGATTTTCACAAGTTCAATCTGCCGACCCTGCCTCCGGGCCTTCAGGAAGTCCTGAGCGCCATCCTGCCGATGCATCCGGCGATGGTTCACCGTTTCAATCCGGTGGTTCATTTGCGATTTCACCGGCCCCGCCAAATTGCGCACATTCTTCAGAACATGTACGAGGAGCAGGACCATTGCGGGCCTGGTTATCAGGAGGCGTTTGCCAGCTACTTTCGTCTGTTTCTGATCGAATGCTGCCGGGCCGCGATGCAGGAGGGCATCGCTCCGCCCGCGCATCCCGATGAGCCGGGGTACGATCCGATGGAAAAAATCCGTCAGCATATCGACCGGAATTTTACCCGCGCGATGACCCTGGAGCAGCTTTCGTCCCTGGCCGGCGGAATGAATCCGAATTACCTCTGCCGCCGCTTCAAGGAGTATACGGGGAAAACGGTAGTCGAGTATATTCACCACCGGCGGATTGAAATGGCGCTGGTTCTGCTTCGCGGGGGCCGTGAAAAAATCCTGCAGATCTGCCTGCAATGCGGATTCAACGATATTTCCTATTTCAACCGCAAGTTTAAGGATGTGGTGGGAATGTCTCCCAAGGCGTATCGCGACCGGGTGTGATTCGAAGAAGAGTGTGTAACCGCGGTGGACAGCATCGGGGGATGAGGGGTACGGGGTGGAAAAAGGGATGGCGGTCGGCGAGAATCGGCCGGAGGGAAACGATTATATGCGAAAAAAACAGCCGGACCCAAGGGTCCGGCTGTTTTACTAACAAAAAACAGGTGAGGTTTTTTACTTTTTCATATCTTCGGCAGCCTTGGTGGCGGCATCGCCGGCTTTTTCTGCCGCTTCGCCGACTTTTTCCGCAGCCTTTTCGCCTTCCTTAGCGGCATTCTCAACCGCTGTGACGGCGGGTTTGGTTTCTACTTTGGCTTTCGGCTGTTCTTTTTTGCAACCCAGCGAAAAGACCGAACCCATCGCCAGAACCAGAGTCATGACCAACAGTTTCTTCAACATCTTGTGTACTCCTAAAAAAAGACCAACATGTTACGTCCAAACTAAAACGATACACGACTCAAACGAAACTCACTCAGTCTTTCGGTTTTCCTCTTCGACAGGATACCCGCCGGCAGGTTCCAGATGTATCCGGGAATCCCGCTTCGATGGAAGATTATTATAGAGTCTGCGTGGCGAAAGTAAACCGAAAAATGGCGAAAAACATATTTTGTATTTCCTTTATTTGCAGGCAGTTACGAGCGTGTTGGGGAAAATCTTCGGATTTTCGGCCTCAGACGGCGTGAATTTGGAATTTTTGTTGCGACGGTTTGGGCAAGCGGGTAGCATGTACTGCTACTGTAATGTGTTATGGAAACCATGGTCAACAATTTAACCGCAGGGAGATCACGGATGAAAACCTCTCGTTATTTCTGGCTGGCGTGCATCGGGTTGGCAGGGCTTGTTGGCTGTCGAGGCAAGGAAGCGATCGACACTTCGAAATATGACCGGCAGCTTCCGCCCGGACAGCTTGCGCTTCGGAAACTGACCAATCCCAGCGATATACCCGATTTCAGCCTGGCGGGTGAAAATCTGGATCATTTGCGAATCGCGATCGCCAACAGTCTCAATTATTTCAGCAAGCCTTCCAGCCAGGCGTTTTATCCCTATGGCGAAATCCGCCATGAACAGGCCGTGGCCAGCCTCCGCGCCTTCACCGAGCTGCTCGACTCCGGGCTTCGAGGCGAAGAGCTGAACAACGCGATTCGGGAAAAATTCGATGTCTATATTTCCGTGGGCTGCGACGATCACGGGACGGTGCTGTTCACGGGATACTATACGCCGGTGTTCAACGGATCGGAACAGCCGGGCGGTCAGTTCCGGTATCCGCTGTATCAGCAGCCGGACGATCTGGTGAAAGGCGAAAACGGCGAAATCAAGGGTCGCAAGCTTCCAGATGGTTCCATTGTGCAGTATCCTTCCCGGGCTGAAATCGAACAAACGAAGATGCTGGCGGGGAAGGAACTGGTCTGGCTGAGCACTCCGTTCGAAGCGTATGTGGCCCATGTTCCGGGGGCGGCGAAGATTCGTCTTCCGGACGGGAAAATCATTACCATCGGGTATGCGGCCAACAACGGGCATGAATACAAGAGCATCCGGCAGGAACTGATCGACGACAAGAAAATACCCGCCGAAAAAATGAGCCTGGAAGCGATGATCGATTATTTCAAAAAGCATCCCGAGGACGCCGAGACATACATCCAGCGGAATCCGCGTTATGTGTTTTTCCGTCTGGAGCAGGGCCAGCCCCGCGGAAGTTTGAACGAGCCGGTGATCGCGTATCGGAGCATCGCGACGGATAAGAGCATTTATCCCCGTGGGTGCCTGGCGTTTTTGACGACCAAACTGCCCCAGGTGAAGGGGACGCGGATTCAGGTGAGCCAGTTTGACGGGTTTGTGCTGGACCAGGACACCGGCGGGGCCATTCGCGCCCCGGGCCGCTGCGATGTGTACATGGGGCAGGGCAAGCTGGCCGGACGACTGGCCGGGCAAACCACACAGGAAGGGCAGCTCTATTATCTCTTCCTCAAGCCTTCGCTGGTGGGGACTCCGGTGATGAAGCGTGCGGCGTCCGCGCCGGAAGCGGAATTTCCAGCGGCTCCTCCCGCGGAACCCTCCGGCGATGCCGAACCCAGTGAAGAAAAGTAGCCCTGTGCTGGAACGGCTGTCGCACTCTCCTTTTCGCAGCCGGTTTCATCTGTCGAAGAAGGAGCTTCAATACCTCCGCGATACAGGTCTGGAAACCATCGGGCAACACGCCCGGGAGTTTATCGAACGGAGGCTTGCGCCGGCTCAACCGCCCAACGACGGGAAGCAGACTCCCATGCGGAATCACCCGGTATTTGTCGCCCAGCATGCGACGGCGACCTGCTGCCGGAGGTGTCTGGAGAGATGGCACGGTATTCCCCGGGGCGTTGAATTATCCGCCGGGCAGATCAATTATGTTATGACCGTCATACTCGACTGGCTCCAGCGTCAAAACGAAATGGATACGCTGACTCCGCCGTAGAGTTCATTTTCGGTATTGACCGAATCGTCCATGGAGATCTGGTAGTTCAAAAAGGGAGAGACGGTAAACGGTTCCAGATCGAAATCCGTGGAAAGCCCCATGGTGACATGGGACCAGTCGTGATCGGCGTTATAGATGCCGTCGTTGTAGGTGAGGTCGGCGCAGAATGTGAATGTCTGGGATTTGTCTGACTTTCCGGGCCAGGGAATATCAAAATCCGCCGAGGTGCACAATACATGATAGCCTCCTGCGACGTCATCGACGCCGGAAGAGGTGGGCCAGAGTTTTGCGCCATAGTAGGAGACCGCGATGGGTATGGGACCGCATCGGATAGCGTTCGGCAGGCCGATGCTCAGGCCCGTTTCCTGACAGTCGGCCAGATGGTTGAGTTTGGGAAAATGATAATAGAGATATTTCGTTCCCACATCCACCTGCCAGGGCTGCTCTTCGAAGAAGGACACCTCGTACGCGGCGGTGTAGTCCAGTTCCTGCCACTGGTTTATTCCGCCGGAGTCGTTGAAGGATCCGGTTCCCATCGGGATCGATCCCCAGACGTTGAGGCTGAAGCCGGTGTCGAACAGATTCCAGGTTACGCCGGGCTGCAGGGCCGCATGGTCATCGAAGAGATCGTACCCCTGCCACATGTAGCGGCTGACATAGGCGGTTTCCAGGTCAATGCCCAGTTTTTGGGATTCCGCCGGCGTTTCCTGAATTTCCTGCGCCAGGATCAAGGCGGAACTGAACATCAGAAATCCGGTACCCAACCAAAATCGAATCATAACGGCGTTCCTTTCACAAAACATCAAATCACGAAGATGGTGCATCGATATTAATGTATCGGCTACGAGGCGGGACGGAAATGCGAAGTCTTCTCTTGTTTTGGAGAATTTGCAGGGGCTGGGGTTGGCCTGTGTAATTCGTTCTGCTAAAAGAAGATACGAATGTAATTTTCGCTATTTTCCGGGATTTTTTCCGATCGGGAAGGTTCTGGGACTTTTTTTTGCGGGGCAAACGATGATTTACCTCACCGGCGAGGGTGGGTATAATACGGTTTTGAATCGAGGTGAATCCATTATGCTGGCAGAAATCTGGCGGGGACGGCTGGGCGGATTACGGCTTCTGATGCTGCTGGCGGCGGCAGGGCTGGTTCTGATCGGAGTTTTGAGCATTCGCGCCACGGATAAAACGGGCGAATTCACCGAGAGGCAGCTTTTTTTTGCGTGCGTCGGGCTGGCGGTCATTTTCGCCGTCAATCTGGTCCCTTATCAGACGATCGGCCGGTGGAGCGGGATTTTGTTTTTCTTCTCCCTGCTGCTGCTTGCGCTGGTTCTTCTGGGCAAGCGGTATGGCTGGAGCTGGCTGGTTCCCAATATCCGCGGCGCAGCCCGTTGGATCGATTTGCCGGGAATCGATTTTCTGGTTCAGCCTTCGGAACTGGCGAAGATTTCCTATGTTCTGGCGCTGGCGTGGTATCTCCGGAACGCGCGGACGTGCTCGCAGTGGCGCGGGCTGATCCTTCCCTTCGGGATCACGTTTGTGCCCATGATGCTGATCCTGATTCAGCCGGATCTGGGGACGGTGCTGCTGTTTCCGCCGATGTTATACGCGCTGCTGTTTTGCGCGGGTGCGAAAATCCGGCATCTGCTGATCGTCATGCTTGCGGGAGCGGCGCTGTCTCCGCTGTTTTATTACAAGATGCACGATTACCAGAAGCTTCGCATCCAGGTGCTTCTGCGGCAGAATACCGAAGACGCCTGGTGGCTTCGGGGGCCGGGATATCAACTGGAGCAGTCGAAGAATTATATCGGCTCGGGCGGACTGTGGGGGCAGGATGCCGAATCCAGCGTGTTTCTGAAGTACCAGTCCCTTCCCGACAGCCACAATGATTTTATCTTCGCGATGATCGGTCATCAGCGGGGTTTTGCGGGCTGTATGGGGGTTTTTCTTCTGTTTTCGATTCTGGTGATCGGGGGGGTGGAAATCGCGGCCAATCAGCCCGAAGCGTTCGGCCGCCTGACCGCAATCGGAATCACGGCGCTGCTGGCGACCCAGATGCTGGTCAACGTCGGGATGACGGTGGGGCTCATGCCGATCACGGGAATGACACTTCCGTTTGTGAGCTACGGGGGCAGCAGCCTGGTGACGAGCTGCCTGGGGCTGGGGCTGCTGATCAACGTAGCGCGGCACCGGCCGATTCAGATGGGGCGGAGCATTTTTGAAGCCTTCTGAAGTCCGGAGCGCCGTTTCGCCTCGGCTATTTGGCCGGTTCCTCGGGCATGACGATATTCACGATGCGCCCGATGGTTTTCCGTTTGACGGAGAGCTTCAATTCCTTTTGATTTTGAATCAGCCGCTCCAAATCCTGGATGGTTGAAACGGGTTCGTCGTTCACGTGGGTGATTAATTCATAGGGTCTGATTCCGGCGACGGCGCTTTTACTTCCCGGCTCAATTTTGGAGACCACGACGCCGGGATCGGCGGGCTGGAGCTGCAGGTAACGCCGGACTTCGTAGGTCAGATTTTTCAGGGTCATGCCGAGGGATTCCGATTTGTATTTGGGGGCGGAATTGTAATGGGGCGGGCTTTGTTCGACGAGGAGATCTTTCATGACCCTCTTGCCGTCGATCACGAATTCGGCCTGATAGGGGGTGTCAAACCCGATATCGGTCAGGGTCTGATTCAAGAAGTTCTCGACGTTCGGCCAGGGCGTGGGCATCCGCTCGAAAAACTGCTCCGGAAATTCATCAAACTGATCCCACGGGAAATCATCCATGAAAAAGGAATCTTCGTCTTTTTCCATTTCGACGGGTTTGGGGAGGGATTTGGCATGGAGTCGCAGGAGGATGGCCCCGGGCTGAATCTGGGCCCTGGCGGCGGGGGAGTCGGGATACACATAGGAGACCATGGCTCCGATTTCGCCGTCGCGAGTGATGTCGGAGATTTTGTGAATTCTGGCCAGCTCCTGATTGAGGGGCTGTAATTCCACTCCCATCCATGCCAGGCGGTTTTCCTGTTCTTCCGTCAGGGGGATGTTAACGGCATCCAGATGTTCGGCCGGATGTTCCACGACGGACTTGAGATAGCCGGCGGCGGTCAAGACGGGTTCGGAATGCTCCCAGCGATTTTCCTCGGTGGATACCCGCTGGCGGAAATGAACGGGCATTGCGACCAAGTTCCCGTTGTCATCGAAGAGGAAGCGGTGCTGATCGCGGCCTGGAATTCGGGGATAAATCTGCTGCCGCCATCCGATTTGATATTGGAACAGCCGCTGATGGGTGAAGTAGGCGGTTCGGGTTTCCCCCTGAACCAGCAATTCCACGGCCGGCAGGAGGGTGTTCTGATAATCCAGGATATTTTTGTCGGAAAAGGTGAGGCAGGAATCGAGGGGTTTTTCCAGCCGTGCCAGAAGGGCGCCATAATTCTTGAGGGTACCGGCGAACCGGGCGGGGATCGGATCGCCGGCGGGGGGGAAGACGGTTATTTTTTCCAGGCGGGCCGTTGTGCCGGCTTTGAGTTTCGCCAGGATCAGAAGGTCCTGAGGCTGAAACAAAACGCCGACCGTGTGAATTTCGGTGGCACTTTGATTTTCTTCCTCATCCGACATGTACCTTCGGAAGGGGCTCGAAGCCTCACCGGCTTTGGGGCTGCGGAAATGGAGGGTGATCCGCAAGAGAGACTGATCCGTTTTTTTTCGCAACTCGTCCTGGAGGGTTTTCATATCCTGTTCGGAGAGAAACGGCCAGTCGAGGGGAGAGCCTTTCCAACTGTCATCGAGGGGCAAAAACCCGTCCATGCACAGTCCGACCGGAACGCCTTCCGAGCTGAGGATGAGGCCATTCTGCTCCAGCGTTATCATCGATGCGCCGCCGCTTCGGGCGCAAACGGCGCCGGAGAGCGGCTGAATGGATTTTGTCCACATTCCGTTGGCTCGCTGGTAGCTGACCAGAAGATAGGGTCCTTTGAGGGTCGGATCAAACGTGATGGATTTGCTTTGCGCCAGGGGTTCGGCCAGCTCGAGGAGGACCGCATCCTTTGTTTTCGCATAGGATCGGATGGAGGCGGCGACGGTCTGGTCTTTCAAGCGAACGTGAATGGCTTCGAGGAATCGGGGTTGAATCATCACGTCGCTGGTGAGTACGAGATTGGGAGCCAGCAGGAAGCCCGGTTTTTCCATGGGGCGTTCTTCCTTGACGTATTCTTCGCCATCGCCGCCGGCATGGAAGGAACCGCAATTGGGACAGCGTTCGCCCCAGTCGCAGATTTGGGGGGAATCGCCCTTGTCAAAGCGCAGCTTGTATTCCACCTGGACGAGAGAGTCCGAACAGGAATTCAAGAGTTCCAGTTGTCTGGCGGGCGGGAGTTTCGGCGGACTGTTCTCCTGAGCCCCGGCGGACAGAACCAGCAGGCATCCCGCCGACAGAATCATGCCGGCTACGGATTGGAAAGCGATTTTTTGTTTCATGTGTTTTTCCCTCGTTTTCTGTTGTTTTGGTACGGATTTTTAAGCCGATCCGGCATCCTTACTGTTTTTCGTAATCCCGCGAGATGTCGAGCACCTGCTGATGGAGCAGGCCGTTGCGGAGGAAGGAAATCACCAATTTGGGTTTGGCCGCCACCTCCTCCAGGGATTTTTGGTGAATCTGCCGGATGTCCTCGATGGTTTTGACAGGCCGGCCGTCGATGCTGAGGAGGATATCATTCTGGCGGAGTCCCGCCTGCATGGCATTTCCGGGATATTTCACGCCGAAGATAAAAACGCCTTCCTGCCGGTGAAAGTAAAGGTCTGGATTGTCGAATCGGTTGATGGTTTTAACCGTCAGATCCCAGCGGGGGCAATCCATTTCCACTCCCTCGACGGTCCCTTTTTCACAGGGGGTCAGGGTGATTTTGAGGGTTTGGCTGTTTCTCTGGATTTCCATTTCCACTGGAACCTGTTTGGGGAGCAATCCCAGTCGGCGTCGGAGGGCGGGCAATTCTTCGGCGGTCAGAGCCTGAACGGATTCTCCATTGATCTTCAGAATGCGGTCGCGGGCGAGAATGCCGCCCTGTCGCGCGGGGCTCTGCGG
Source organism: uncultured Pirellulales bacterium (assembly GCA_964582655.1). Lineage (GTDB taxonomy): Bacteria > Planctomycetota > Phycisphaerae > Sedimentisphaerales > SM23-30 > CAZOTP01. The sequence goes on from CAZOTP010000120.1 coordinate 8,451, forward strand.
ATCCGTTTCGGCCACGATGACTCCCTCGGTTCCGTCGAAAAAGATATTTTTTTCAAAGTCGCGGAGAGGCTGAAGCTGAAGGCCCAGCCAGCTCCAGTTGACCTTTCCGTGTTCACGCAACTGGGAAACGATGCACTCGACGGTGCTGGAAGGGATGGCAAAGCCGATATCGCCTCCGAACAGAACGCCGCGGGAATTGATGCCGATGACTTCCCCGAGGGTATTGATCAGCGGGCCGCCGGAATTGCCGGGGCTGATGGAGGCGTCCGATTGCAGCCAAAGGCTGTACTGGCTGTTTTCCGGGAGATACCGTCGGGTGGAGGAAATAATCCCGATGGAAACGGAGCGACTTAATCCCCAGGGGGCGCCCATGGCCATCACGAAATCGCCTTCCTGCAGCCGGCTGGAATCCCCCAGTTTTGCACAGGGGATGGTTTCGTCGGCCGACATATCGAGCTTGAGCAGGGCCAGATCGGTGTCTTTGTCGGATCCGACGGCTTTGGCATATTTTGCCTGACCGTCGAACAATAAGCATCGGATTTCCACGGCTTTATCGACAACATGCCAATTGGTAACCGCTTCGCCCCGAGGGGAGATGATCACTCCGCTGCCGGAGATTTCCTCGGTCTGTTTTTTTCCCTGTTCGTGGGATTCTCGCAGGCACTTGACATAGACCACGGTGGGGAAGACCTGGTTCTTGGCTTTGGTGACCACATCGCGGAAGTCCGGCGCCTCATTGCCGCCAGGGGAGGGGGAGGGGGCTAATCCCAGGGAGCAAACCGCCAAGAAAACGACGCATCGATTTATTCCGATTCTGTACATACATCATACCTGCCGCAAAGATTCGCACAAGCCACACAAAGAGCTACCCAAACTGTGTCGGCATTATAAATGATTCCTTCGCGGAAGCGGTATGAAATTTTCCCTATTTTATGAAAAAATTCGGAGAGGGGGCAGAATTTACCTCAGCACGGGAGACGTTTATCCCCGCGCAAAGTCTGTAAAGGAAGGGACGGGGCG
>CAZOTP010000121.1:0-9453 GCA_964582655.1 uncultured Pirellulales bacterium
TTTGGGGCTGGAATTGGCGTTTTTAACATAGGATCCGGCGATGAATGGTTCTGTTCAATAAGTGTACCAATTTGTTTTACTATTGTTATAGTATAACATTTTATATGAATTTGAAATATATTATATCTATTTTTGATACAAGTATTTATATTATATTATCATGAATTTTGTTTTTTCATTGCATGTTTGAATATGTTTATGTATGATATTATTTAACACTTTTATATATACCAGACGTTGCGTTTAAGTGATGAAAAGCATGAAAGTAACGATACCCGAGCGCCGGCGGAAGATTGAAGCGTTCCTGGATCAGGGGCTTGCGGATATTGACCGGCTGTCACGGGAACTGCACGTTTCGTCCATGACGATCCGGCGGGATTTGGCCGTGCTGGAAAAACAGGGGAAGGTATTGCGGACGTTCGGGGGGGCGATTCCCAGCGGGCGATTGGCTTACGAATTCACGTTCAAGGAAAAGGAGGCGCGAAACAAAAAAGAGAAGGAATGGATCGGTCGAATCAGTCGGAGCCTGGTGCATCCGCAGGATGTGGTGTTCATCGATACGGGCAGCACCGCCCTGGCGGTGGCGAAGGCCCTGCGCTCCATCAAACCGCTGACCCTGGTCACGATTAATCTGTGCGTCGCGTCGGAATACGTCGGGCAGAACGAAACGCGGGTCCTGGTCCCGGGGGGAGAGCTGAGCGCGCATTCGCCGGATCTCTACGGGGAGTGGACCCTGGAGTTTTTATCGCGGATTCATGTGGACGTCGCGTTTCTGGGCTGCGACGGCATCGATCCGGCCGAAGGGTTTTACGCCTCCGATATCAAGGTGGCCGCGGTCAGCCGGCTCATTCTCTCCCGAAGCCGAATGACCTACCTGGCGGCGGACAGCTCGAAATTCGACAAAAAATCGTTTTGCTGCATCGCTCCCCTCTCCCATCTGAAGGGCATCATCACGGATGAGGGATTATCCCGGAAAACATGCCAAACCCTTCTGGAAAAACAGATTCCCCTGTATCAGAAATATCCGGACTATGGAAAGGAACCCCATGCCAGGAACAATCCAGGATGAAACCTTGAAAAAGGTGTATTCCCTGAAGCCCGAGCAGCTCCCGGAATACGCCAGGCATTTGATGGTCGGAGGCGGCACGCGCGGAGGCCCGGTCCTCCACCACGGCAAGGGCGTGAAGGTCTGGGATGTGCAGGGGAAGGAATACATCGACTGCACCTCCCAGAGCTGGGCGCTGTACCTGGGGTATTGCAACCAGGAAATCTGGCAGGCCATCAGCGAGCAGGCGCAGTACATGACGCATGTCCATCAGGGATTCGACACCCTGCCCCGCTATTATCTGGCGAAAAAACTCTCGGAGATCATTCCCGGCACGCTGAACCGGTCGAGTTTTGTTCCCAGCAGCGCGCTGGCGCTGGAAGGGGCGATGAAAATCGCGATGAAAAACCGGCCCGGCTCCAGCCATTTTCTGTCCCTCTGGGACGGCTATCACGGAACCACCCTGGGAACCATGGGCGCCTCGTGGATCGCCACGCGCTCGAACGGAAAATACATCGGAGGAAGCCGGTTTCTGCCGATGATCCGGCAGTTTGTGCGGGTGCCCAATCCGAACTGCTACCGGTGCCCGTTCCATCAGAAGGATCCGGACACCTGCGATCTGATGTGCGCCCAGATGCTGGATCTGACGATTCAAAAAGGCGTCAACGGACCGGCGGCGGGACTTCTCATTGAACCCCTCCAGGCCAGCGGCGGGATGCTGCTCTGTCCCAAACGCTACCTCCAGAAGGTGCGGGAGATCTGCGATGCGCACCAGATTCCGCTGATTTTCGATGAGATTCAAACCTACGTTCGAATCGGAACGTTCACGGCGGCAGAATATTACGGGGTACTTCCGGATATCATCGGATTTGGAAAAGCGATCGGGGGCGGATTGCCCCTGGGCGTGACCGTCATCCGGGATGGCCTGGAGGGATTTCAGCCGGATGCGGAGGAACTGCACACGTTCGCGGCCAATACCCTCTCGATGGTCGGAGCCATCAAGCTGATCGAGATCATCGAGCGGGAGAATCTGCTGGAGCATACGCGGACGATGGGCCGGTATTTCCGGAAGGGGCTTGTCGAACTCCAGAAGAAATTCCCGGAAATCGGCGACATCCGGCAGGCCGGGCTTCACATCGGGATTGAAATCGTGAAGGACCCCGACGGCAAATCGCCGCTCAATGAACAGACGGCGAAAATCCGCGACGAGGCCATGCGGCGGGGCGTCATCTTCGGACTGGCCGGCGTGATGAAGAATCTCCTGAAGATCAAGCCGCCCCTGATTATCGTGAAGAACGAGGCGGACCAGGTGCTGGATATTCTCGGACAAAGCCTCCAGGCGGTGCTGCGGAGCTGAATCATGAAACTGACGGAACTCGCCGGAAAAACGGCTCTGGTCATCGGGGGTTCGCGGGGCATTGGCGCCGCCGTGACCGCCGAGCTGCTCTCGCACGGCTGCGACGCCGCCTTCACCCACATGGACCCGCCCGACCGGAGAGACGCCCCGGAGGCCCTCCGGAAAACCGCGTCGGACCTCGGCCGGCGATGCCTGGATGCGGAGGTGGACTGCACGAACGGCATCGCGACTAACGAGTTCGTTCATCGGATCCTGGACGCCTGGAATACGCTGGACCATCTGGTGTATTGCGCGGGATTCACCAGCCCCGTGCCGATGGAGGATCTCACCATCGAACAGTGGCGCCGCGTGGTGGATATCAATCTGACCGGCGCGTTTATCGCCGCGCACGCCGTCCTTCCGGCGATGGTGGCGAGGAAAAAGGGGAGCATCGTGCTGATCGGATCGGCCGCGGTCACCTCCGGCGGCGGCGGACGGGCGGATTACGTATCGGCGAAAGCCGGGCTGGAAGGTCTCAACCGCGCGATTACGCGGGAATATGCGCCGCGAGGAATTCGATGCAATCTGGTGCATCCGGCGCTGATCGAAACGGATTTGCTCAAGCAGCGATATCCCGATCCGGAAAAACGCCGGGAAGTTGCGCGGCAGGTGCCCGTGGGACGGCTGGGACAGCCGGAAGATGTCGCGCATCTGGTGTGTTTTCTGCTTTCGGACATGGCGGATTATATTACGGGCCAGTCGATCCTGGCGGACGGCGGCCGGAGTTTTTGTGCGAAGTGATTGCGATTGAGGTGATTTATGGATTACGGCAAAGGACTTTCGGTGGCGTGCGTGCCCTTTTATCCCTGCGGAGACCGCTTTATGCCGACAGGATACCGCGAAGATCCCTATTCCCTGGAGCAGAAGCTGGAAAAGATCGCCGGACTGGGCGATGTGACCGGCGTGGAGCTGAGTTATCCGGCGGAGTTCGAGGATCCCAAAGAAATGGCGAAGATGCTCAAGCGGACCGGACTGAAAGCGTCGAACCTGGAAGTGGAGATTTTCGGCGCGCCGCGGTGGAAGTACGGGGCGCTGTCTTCGCGGGATGATGCGATTCGCGGCGAAGCCATCGAGCGGTCGAAACGATGCATGGACGCGGCGGCGGAACTCGGCTGCGATCAGATCAGCCTCTGGCCCGGTCAGGATGGCTACGATTATCCGATGCAGGTGGATTACCGCCAGGCCTGGGACCGCACGATCGATGCGGTGCATGCGATTGCGCGGCACCGGCCGGATATCCGCATCGCGATTGAGTACAAGATCAAGGAGCCGCGAACGCATATTCTGTTCGCGACCATCGGGAAAACGCTGCTGGCGGCCCTGGAAACGCAGATGCCCAACGTGGGCGTGATGATCGATTTCGGGCACGCCACGATGGCCTATGAAAACGTCGCCGAGTCCGCCGTGCTCGCCAACCGCCAGGGCAAGCTGTTTCATTTCCACCTGAACGACAATTTCCGGATGTGGGACGACGATATGATCGTCGGCTCGGTGCATCTGTGGGAAACCCTGGAGCTGATGTACACCCTGCAGAAGATCCATTACAGCGGGTGGTACAGCCTGGACATTTTCCCCTACCGGGAGGACAGCATCACGGCGATCCGCGAAAGCCTGGACATGGTGAAAAAACTCTATCAGCTCGCCCAGCAGCTCGATTGCCGCCTGATCAGCCAGTGGCAGAAAGCCAACGACGCCGGAGCGATTACCGCCTACCTGAGACAGCAGATTCTCCGCTGAAAACGGGTATTCGGCAGCGGTGGTACGCCGCGGAATTCCATGGAAGTGGTTTGCCTGCGGAGGATTTCTGCGCGGAAACAGCCGGGGGAAAAAATGAGTCGAAATTGCAAAAGCGGTATTTTAAGATTGACCAAGGCAAGGAATTGGGGTTTGATTCCCTGTATCTCGGGATGTACTCGCGAAGTCAATGCAGGAAAACAAGAGACCGCTTTCAGAAAGGAACCTTTCATGGGGAATGACGGTCCGGTTTACATGGCGTTTGACCTGGGTGCGACGAGCTGGCGGGCGATGCTGGGACACGGGGATTCGTTTCCCTTTCGCCTGGAGGAGGTGTTTCGCAAGACCCATCTGCCCATAACCCGTCCGGAGGGACTCTTCTGGGATGTGCAGGGGATCTATTACGGGATGATCGAGGTGCTCCGCGGTCTGGCACGGCGGGGGGTGCGGCCGGCATCGATCGGAATCGATTCCTGGAGCGTGGATTACGGCCTGCTGGACGGCTGCGGTCAGCTATTGGAGAATCCGCGGTGCTACCGCGATCCGCGGAACCAGGGGATGGCCGACCGGCTCGATGCCCTGGCGGGGCTGGAGCGCGTCTTTGCGCGCACAGGCGCGATGGCGGAGGATATCACCACGCTCTGCCAGCTCCTGGCCGCGCGGGAACAGACGCCCCATCTTCTTTCCAAGGCAAAAACCCTGCTGTTCATCCCCGATCTGCTCCGGTACTGGCTCTGCGGCAAGGCCGCGACCGATTTCACCCTGGCGACTACAAGCCAGCTTTATCATTTGTCCGGACGATGCTGGGATGCGGAATTGCTGGAATCGCTGCATGTGCCGGCAAATGCGCTTCCGCCTGTTCATTCTGGATGCACGGTGTTGGGTTTTTTGAGTGAAACCATTCAGAAGGAAACCGGCCTGGGAGAGGTTCCGGTGGTTCTGGGGGCCTCGCACGATACGGCGGCGGCGTTCTGGGCCGCCGGGGCGGATCGGGATACGCTGGTGCTCAGCTCCGGAACGTGGAGCGTGCTGGGAGTGAATTTGAGCGAGCCTTTAAAGAGCGCGAAGTTCGACCCGCGGCAATTCGGCTATGAAGGGAATGCGGATGGTTCCCTGCGGCTGATCCAGAACGTGCCCGGGATGTATCTGCTGGAACAGTGCATGCGGGAATGGAATTCCGGGCCGCAAAAACATTCGCATGAGGAAATCATCGCGCAGGCGCGGGACGCAGCCGATTTTGTCTCGGAAATCGATCCGTTCCGAACCGAATTCCAGGCCCCCGCCAGCATGATCGCCGCCATTCAAACGGTGTGCCGGCAAACCGGACATCCCGTCCCGCAGACGCCGGCGCATTGGGCCCGGACGATTTTCCGCGGCCTGGCCAGCGCCTACGCCCGCGCGATAGATCAATTGCGAACCATCACCGGTTTCAAGCTGGACCGCATGATCGTGGTGGGCGGCGGATCGCAGAACGAACTGCTCAACGAATGGACCGCGGAAGCGGCCGGAGTCCGCTTGCTCCGGGGACCCGTCGAAGCCAGCGTGCAGGGAAATCTGCTGTGCCAGCAAGAGGCGATGAAAAAATTCCTGGCCACGACACGAAGCGAAGCGGAGAGCCCCGAAGGGAATAAACACCAATAATTACCAATGCGGAGGCTTCCGCCTTCGCACTATGTGTTTCGGTCGGACAGGTCGCCTCAAAGGGTGAAAAGTGCGAAAGGTCTGTAGGAAAGGGAGTTGAAAGATTGGGTGGGATTGGTAGGATAATCGGGTGATGAAGAGTTCTGTATTCATTTTTCTGAGAAAGTTTTTTATTCTGTTCTGCCTGTCAGCGCTGCCATCGTGTCAGATTTCTGAGGAAGGCGGCCGGGCGGGGGCGGTTTTTTCCTCTCTGGACGAAGCACGGCGGGCGGCACTGAAGGCCGGCGATGTGATTTGTCTTCGGGACTTTGGGACATTAGCACTGCCTGAAGCTGCTTCGTTTACAAGGACGAGCGGGAAGTGGCAGCTTCGGCCTTACCAACTGGACAACGGCGATCAGGGAATGCTGCTTCTGATTCAGGAGCGGGTTCAAGAAGAGCCATCAAAGGCGGTGCCCCCTGTTCTGGAAATCCGGCTGGATTTGCCGGGGTGGTATGCGATCTGGCTGGGATTTGCGTGTCTGGAAGGGATTCCGCAAGGGGTGGATGTTGCATTGAATGACGATCCCGGATTTTTCATGGCATGTCCGGATCGGGGGATTCGCAAAGGCAAGACCATGGGGCCTCAGGGGAGGGAAGTGATGATGTACTGGAAAAGTGCGCCACTGAAGGATCGGAGGCTTCGGATCCGGATTCCGTATGGGACGCCTCGCAGTCTGCCCTGGGGCCTAGTACACGGCGGCATCAGTTCGATTCGGCTGCATAAGCTCGGTGAAGAGCAAATTGCCGCCTACCAGCGGGATTCGAAGGATCCGGCGACGAAAAAGGTTATTCTCATCAACGACGGTTTTAGCCACCTTCATGAAGCAATTCCAGGATCGGGAATTGATGAGGGGCTGTTCATGTTTTGCCCAGACAGTGATATCCGGATGCTGATTTATCAGACGCCCTCGACGGGAGTGGCTTCGTGGCCCAGCGAGGCGACGTCGCTGCTGGGAGAGATGGTTCCGGAGGCGATGTGGGGACATTTGCGCGAGGGGGACCGGCGGGCGCGCGACTATATCCAGTGGGCCGTCAAACATCAGCGGGAAAGTTTCCGGGTTCTTGCGCCGCTTTGTCATCGCGCGGGGGTGCAGTTTCATGCGGGCCTGCGGATGAACCTTTTCTGGGGCGAATCTCCCTGGAAGGAATATTTCAACGGTCGGTGGTGGTTTGAGCATTCGGCCAGCCGCAAATCCGGCGATACTCAACTCGACTATGCCGATCCGGAGACCCGGCGATTTATTCTCGATCTTCTTGCGGAACTGGCCAGCCGCTATGATGTGGATGGAATTTCGATGGATTTCACGCGGTGGCCTCCGGTAGCTGATCCGAAACATCATGATAACGGTGTTTTGACCTCCTTTATTGTGCAGGCTAAACAAGAGCTTGGGAAAGTAGAAAAACAGAAAGGGAAAAAAATCGCACTCAGCGCCATGGTGGTGGATCGGTGCTTCAGCTCGCTGAGTCTGAGCGAGCAGAAAATCGATCTGGAAGGATGGCTGGCGAGCGGCGCGCTGGACTTTGTCTGTGTTCAGGCATGGGACATTCAGCCCTATATCGATCTGGCGAAGCGATACAAGACCCCTTTGTATGCGATTCAGGATAACGATTCTATTCGGACGCCTCGAGGTTCGCGAGACGATCCCGAGTGGGGAAACTGGAATGATCCGCAGCCGGGCGAGGAGCATGAGGAGACTCCGCGGCGCATTTCCTGTCTGGATCCGACGGAATGGGAGGAGGCGGCGCGGAAATATTATCGAGCGGGCGCGGAGGGAATTGCGGTTGTCAATGCGTTTATGAATGCCAATTTTGCTCGTCGGCTGGGCCATGTGAAGGAAATTGAAGAGCGATTCGGCAAAGGGCAGGCGTGGGGGCTTGAAACCGGTCCGAAGAGCATTCGGTTACCCAATCGGCATTGATTTATAGGGGAGGGGGGAGCACCCTCCCACAGGAATCTCACCTGCCGACCTCGAATCTTAGCAACCACCAAATTTGTGGTATCCAGGCGAGGGCCGGTATTCTGGGCCAAAAGTGTCAAAAAAGGGATGCGTTTTCCGATACAGGATTCATATGGCCGAGCGGGCAGAGCCGCTTGGGGTCCGATAACTGCTTGGAAACGCCATGAACGAGCTGCTGCTGAAAATGGAAGAAGCCTGTCTGAACATGGACGGGCTGACGCTGGGAATTCCGGCGGGCGTCGCGGTGCTGCTGGGACTGATTCTCTGGCTGGGCGGAAACCGCTATTCAAGCCTGGTGATCGGGATCTTGGGCGCCGGCGCCGGCGCGGTCCTCGGACTGATGCTCTCGGATCGATTCGACTGGCCCCTATCCGGGGCGGTCGCGATCGGGGCGGCGGTGTCATGCCTGCTGGCGGTTGTGTTTCGGAGGCTGGTGATCCTGATCCTGGCGGCGCTGATTTTCGCGGCCGTGCTGGGCGGGGGCTACTTCAGCTACCGCATCAATACGGAAAGCTGGGACGAAAAACTGGAAGAAATCAAACATCGCGCCATGGAACGCTCGCTGGAATCAGAGGAAGAAGGCGATACGGCCGAACACGATTACCTGCGGATTCTGGCGCAGCGGTACCGGCCGGAATCCTTGGCGGGCGAAACCAGAGACTCCGCTTCGCGGGTGACAAGCAAATTCCAGGAAATCTGGGCGGAGATTCGATACGCCGCCTCGGAAAACAAGGGGATGCTGCTGCTGTGGGGCGCGGTGGGGGCGATCGTCGGACTGGCCATTGCATGGGCCATGAAGATGCTCGTCACGGCGCTGTGCTGCAGCATCGTCGGATCGGCGGCGGTCATCAGCGGCATGGTCGCGCTGCTCCTGGCAAAGGGAACACCTGTGATTACGTCCCTGATGAAGCAGCCCCGCGTCATACTGATTGTATTCATCACGATGATCGTGTTCGGACTGCTCTCGCAGATTGTAATCGGTACCAAAAAGAAAAAAGAAACCCCGGATCATAAAGAGGACAAACCATCATGAATACTGTATTCGAACTGTTGGCACAGGCGCAAATCGCGGCGGCTGAAACCGGCGCCGCCCCGCCGCCCCCGGAGCAGGATATTCCCCCGGTCCTGCTCGGACGGCTCCCCATGGATGAAATCTGGCAGTTTATCATCGGCGTCGGATGGCTCCAGGCCGTCGGAATGATCGCCTTCGGAATGATTTACCTGATCTACGGCTGGCGAATCTTCAAGGCGCTGGTCATGATCAACTTCGCGATGATCGGACTGTTCGGAGGCGTGTATCTGGGCCGCAAGCTGGGCTCCCCCCTGTGGGGCGGAATCATGGGCACAACCCTCCTGGCGTTTGCGAGCATGCCCTTCATGAAGTACAGCGTCGCGTTTCTGGGCGCCTGCGCCGGAGCGGTGCTGGGCGGGGCGATGTGGCGGTCCGTCAGTCTCCCGGAATCGCTGATCTGGTGCGGCGCGATGGTGGGTTTGATCTCGGGAGGCTCCATCGCCTTTTCCTCCTTCAAAACCTCCATCATGACCTTTACCTCCCTGCAGGGCTCGGCGTTTATCGTGGTCGGGATGCTCTCGCTCTTGAACGGCTATCCGGATATGAGCGAACGGCTGACCAACGCG
>CAZOTP010000122.1:0-9373 GCA_964582655.1 uncultured Pirellulales bacterium
CGGATCCGCACCGATGCCGCCGGGCGGGTCAATCAGCGCCATCAGCCCATCGGCGTCAGAGGGATACTGGCCGGTGTCCATGTGAAAGGATTCGACCGCATTTTCAAATTGTTTAATCTGGCTCTTCGCCGCGATTTTTCGAGCTTTCTTCAGCCGGTTCATGACGCTTACGCTCACAATACCCGCCAGCATGCCGATAATTAACACCACCACCATAATTTCCACCAGCGTGAACGCTCGGGAATCATGACGACGCTTTCCAACCGTTTTCTTTCTCACAACAAATTCTCCAGTCATGCCTTACAGTTTTGACAAATCGGTGATTTGCATAATGGGCAGCACGGTGGCCAACACAATAATCCCCACAATCCCTGCCACCAATACGATAATCAGCGGCTCCACCAGCGACGTCATCCGCTGAATGCGAAGATCGGAAGTCTCTTCCAGATTTTCCGCGATGGTCAGGAGCATTTTTTCCAGTTCCCCCGTCCGCTCCCCCACGGCAATCATGTGGGCGACGGCGGGACTGACCACGCGGCTCTCCTGCAGCGGAGTGGCGACATCCGCCCCGGCAATGATGCGCTCCCGGGCTTCCCGGACCGCCTGCGCCATCACCGCGTTTCCCGTGACGCCGCAGACCACCTGCAAGCCGTCGGCCATCGGCATGCCGGTCCGAATCAGCGCCGCCAGCGTCGCCGTAAACCGAGCGACAATGCTCTGTCGGATTAATTCGCCCATGATCGGCAGATGAAGCAGCATCCGGTCAAACGCCATCCGGCCCCGCTCGGTCGCCAGGCTCCGTTTCAGCAGCCAGCCCAGCGCCACCACGACGATCAATAACACCAGCCAGTACCGCACCAGCCCCTGACTGACGGTCATCAGCGCCTCGGTGATCCAGGGAAGATTCTGGCCGCTTTCCACCAGAATGTTGGTGATCCGCGGAACCAGGAACAGCATCAGAAACAAAGTCACCAGCGTGGCCATCACGATCAGGATAACCGGATAAATCAGCGCTGATTTGAACTTCGCTTCCAGCCGGATTCGTTTGCCCATGTAGTCTCCCAGCAGCGTCAGCGCTTTGCCGAGATTGCCCGTCACTTCTCCCACGCGAACCATCGAAATATACATCGGATCGAACCAATCCGGGAATTCCTTGAGCGCATCGGCAAAGCTTTCGCCCGAAACCAGCTGATCGCGCAGATTCTGAAGCACCTGGGAAAAGCCGTTGGAGCCGGACTGCGAAATCAGAACGCCCAGCGCCTCGGTCAGCTTGATTTCCGCGCCGATCATCGTTGCCAGCTGCCGGGTGAATTCCAGCAAATCCCGCCGGCGCTGCGCCTGAAACCATCGCGAAAAACCCGCTCCGCCGGCATGGGCGGTTTCTCCGACGGACCGCAGCTGCGTGGGATGCAGATTGCGGCCGCGAAGTTGCTTTCGCGCCGCCGCCGCGGAATCCGCCGCCAGACTGCCGCGGATCTCTTTGCCCGCTCGGTCCATCGCTTTATAAGTAAAGGTAGGCATACCGAAATATCCGACAATTAACTTTCATCCGCATGTGCCACGCGGAGCACTTCTTCCAGCGACGTCAGCCCTCGCTCCGCTTTATTCAAGCCGTCCATGCGAAGCGTCATCATCCCGCCGTCCAGCGCCACTTTCTTGATCATCCCCGCCGACTTCCGCTGATACACGCACTGGCGAATATCGTCATCCACCACCATCAGCTCATAAATCCCCGTTCGCCCGCGGTACCCCGTTTGAAAACATTTTTCGCAGCCTTTGCTCTGATAAATATGCTCGAACGCGCCATATCCCAGCCCCAGTTCCCGCATTTTGTCGGAGTTGGCTTCGATCCGGTATTTGCAGTCCGGGCACAGCGTGCGCACCAGACGCTGCGCCAGCACCCCGATCACCGACGAGGCAACCAGATACGGCTCTACACCCAGATCCAGCATCCGGGTAATCGCCCCGGGGGCGTCATTGGTATGCACGGTGCTGAATACCAGGTGCCCCGTCAGTGAAGACTGAATCACCATTCGCGCGGTTTCCTGATCGCGCACTTCCCCGACCATGATCACATCCGGGTCCTGCCGGAGCACATGCCGAAGAGCCGTGACAAACGTCATCCCCTTCTTCTGCGCCACCTGGATCTGGCTGATTCCCTCCAGTTGATATTCAATTGGATCTTCAATGGTAATTACGTTTTTCTCCCGGGCGTCGATCCGCTTCAAAAAACTGTACAGCGTCGTGGTTTTTCCGCTGCCGGTCGGCCCGGTTACAAAAAATACCCCATGCGTCCGCTTCAGCAGAACGTCGATGCGCTCCAGATCCTTGGGATTCATCCCCAGGCTTTCCATGCTGTACACCCCCGTACTCTTGTCCAGAATACGGAGGACGGACCGCTCCCCATACGCCGTGGGCACGGTGCTGACCCGCAAATCCACCTCCCGCGGCCCGATTCGCACCGAGCATCGCCCGTCCTGAGGCATTCGGCGCTCGGCAATGTCCATCCCGGCCATCACCTTGATGCGGGAAATCAGAACTGGAAGAATCCGAATGTCCAGCGTAAGCATATCATACATGATTCCGTCAATCCGGTACCGAATCAGGATTTTTCCCTCGAAGGGATGCACATGCACATCCGACGCCCGCAACTGCAGCGCACGGAATAAAATATCATTGACCAGCCGAATCACCGGCGGGCGGTTAACCACATCCAGAAGGTCTTCGGAAGTCGCCACTTCCCCGATCAGCCCCTCGATATTCTTCGCATCGACTTCATCGGCTACTTCTTCCAGCACCGTGACCCGCTGCTCGTAGGCGGCGTTGATCGCCGAGCTGATGGCCGCGCGGGTCGCCAGCGCGGGCCGCACGGCGCAATCCAGCATCTTCCCCACATTATCCAGAGCATACACACTCAGCGGCTGGCTCGTCACCACGGTGATCGATCCGTTTTCTTTCTGAATCGCCAGAAGACTGTGCTGCTGGGCATACCCGGCCGGCACCTTATTAATAAACTCCTCCGGAACCGACGTAATATTCAACTGCGAATACAATGGAACGCCCAGATAACGGCTGAACAGCGCCAAGATTTGCTCTTCGGCGATATGCCCCGCATTAAGCAGCGCAAGATCCAGCCGATCGCTCTGTCCGGCGTGCCTCGCGAAAAAACTCTCCAGAAGCGCCGGATCGATGACCTTCGTCTCCCTGGCTATATCCAGTAATCGCTGTTTCAATTCCATAGTCTCAAAGAATTATAGACTTGTTACTCTTCCAGAACGCTCTTTCTCTGGCCTTCGGGCTTGTTCGGTATGCCCGGAATAATCTGCAGCTCTTCCTGCTCATGTTCCATCTTTTGAAGCTTTTCACGATATTTCTTGGAAAGCTCATCCAGATCTTCAAAATTGCCGTAGCCTTCTTCTTCCCGGCTGCGGACAATATTCGCCCGAACAAACACGTACAAGACTCGTTCGTTTTCACTGTGCGTAACGTTTCGAAACAATAATCCCAGCAGCGGGATATCGCCGAGAATCGGAATTTTATTGACGGTCTGGGCATTGTTTCTTCCGGTCAGACCGCCCAAAACGATTGTTTTGCCGTCCGGCACCGTCACCAGGGTTTCGATCTTGTTGCTCGTCTTGGGGGGCGGGATATTCCCCGAACCTTCCCCCTGAAAGGCGTTCACCTCCAGCGAAATTTCCATCTGCAGGAAATCCCCGTCGCTGATATGAGGCGTAATATTCAGCGTGGTTCCCGCCGCTACGTATTCCTTGAATTCAATGATCGGCGTATCCGATCCGGCGGGGATGGTTGTTTTCGTCGTCGGCTCTTCGCTTTGGCTGACAATGCTGCCTTTCTCGTTGTCATTGACCAGAATCCGGGGCATGGAGGTAATCTTACCCTTGTCCTGGGTCTGAAGGGCTTCAATCGTCGCGTAAATAAAATCATTGTTATAAAACGCGATGGTACCGCCGGTCCCACCCACGACTCCATTGGTTCCCACCGTCAAAGGATCCCCCACTTGGAACGGGGAGCTTCCCGAAACGCGCCGCGTCTGGCCGCGCGTGCCCCCCACGCTGTATTTCTCCTGCAGGCTGACCCCCAGATTCAACCCGCTCGAATCATTCATCTCCACCAGAATCGCCTCCACCAGAACCTGGGGCAGACGCTTGTCCAGAATCTTGACAATCGCCGCGATGTCGTCATGCTGCTTCTTGCTGGCCCGGACCGCGACCGCATAGATATCCTTCAGCGCCGCGATAATCGGCGCGCCCTCCTTGCCGGGGATATTCACCACGTTCTTGTCCACCTGCTGCTGCTTGTCCGATTCCAGCAGGCTCTTGAGCATCTCGGCAACCTTTTCCGGATCGCGGTTCTCCAGCGGATAAATCCGGATGGCACCCAGGGCATCTTCCACCTCCATATCCACATGCTTCATGATTTCTTCGATATCCCGGTGCTGCGCCTCCGTCGCCAGAATAAAAATCTTGTTCGTGGATTCCTGCACCGCCACGCGGATCTCCGCCTCCTCCTCCGCCCAGAGGCTCTGCTGCTCGCCGGGCACCACGGGAGTCGCCGGCTTCGCCGCCGCATCCCGCGATTCCCGCTCATACCGACGCGCCCGCTCCCGCGGTGTCATTTTGGTGCTCTGGATGATTTCCAGTTGTTCAAGAATCTTGCGGACATCCTCCGCTTCCACATATTTCGGCTGGTAAATCCGGATCACCGGCTGGCCGTACTGATACGGAAGCACATCCAGCAGTTCCACCAGTTCCTTGGTCTTGGCAATCTGCTCCTTGTTGCCGATTACAAACAGCCGGTTCGTGCGGTCTTCTCCCAGCAGCACCGGACCCTGATTACCCGCCCGCGTCGCGGTGGGAATTTCCGTTTCCTGGCGCGCTCCTGTTCTTCGCGGACGCCGCGGACGCTCTACAGGGCCCGGCTTTTTCTCGCCCGCCGCGATCTCTTCCTCCGAGGAACTCATCGGATTGTTCATCGCATCGATCAGTTCCGCCAGCTGGGGAGTCAGGTCCGCCACCAGAACATGCCGAACTTGAAGAATTTCCAGAAGTATTTCCCCGGCGCCGGGCACATCCAGCAGTGTCAGGAGCTGCCGAACCTGCTGCACTTCCGCCTCCGAACCAATCACGAGGAGACGATTCGTCCGCTCATCCACATGCAGAACCGGCCCGCCATGCTGGGCCGAAACCGCCGCACGGGCAGGAACGCCTGGCCGGGTGGGCCGGCGCGGTTCCGCCGGGGCGGGCTGGGGCACCGGCTGAGGCAGAACCGAGGGCGACTCCCCGGCCTGCATCACTCCCTGCGCCAGCAGAGAGGACAGCAGTTCATCCAGCTGCGTCTTGACTTCCGACGCCGAAATATATTTCACCTCGATCGGCACCAGCTCCTTTTTCGGTCCGGGCTGATCGAACAGCTTGAACATATCCAGAAGCCGCGGCATTCGCTGCGCGTATTCCGTCACAATCAGATAATTCGTATTGGCAACGGGAACCAGGATGGCCGGATCGGTGAAATTCCCTAAAAACGTCCGCAGATCATTCACGCTGACAAATTCCGGCTTGAGAATCTGCGTCAGCACCGAATCGCCCGGATGGACCTCCGGCATCTCCTTGCCTACGCCGATCCGGGGAGCGGAAAGCTTCTGCGCATCCGTCCGTTTTACAATCCGGATAAACGGATCTTCCCGGATCATCGCAAAATCAAAAAACCGAAGCACCGATTCCAGCAAGGGCAGCAAATCCCGGTAACGAAGCTGTCCGAACTGCTGCAGCTTGACGTTTCCGCGGACGCCCGCCGGATTGTCGTACAAAATCGTAAAGCCCATCTGCTTGCCAATCAGGTCGATCAATTGATTCACTTCAATTTGGTCATCCGTGGTCTTCAGCTTCACCGGATCATCCAGATTAATCCCCTTGAGAACTTCCCCTTGACGCCGAACCGAAACATCGGAGTGTTGTTCATTTCCCTTGCGCACCGGAGCTGACACGCTGGGAGGAGTCATCGGCACAGACGGACGCGCCGGTTCCGCGGCGGCGGGTGGTGTTTCCGCAGGCCCCGGCTCCCCGACAGGACCTGGAACATGCATCGGCGGAGCGGGCGGCTCGGGAGCTTGCTGTTCCCCCGGCGCAGGATCCGCCGGTCCCTTGGGGGTTTCCGGCGCCTCGGCGGGTTCCTCCGGGGTCTCCTGGCCCATGAGCTGCTCGATCCGTTCGAGCAGTTTTTTGGTCTCCTCGGAATCCGGATTCTGCTCCGCGGCCTTCTCGTATTCCTCCATCAGATTTAACAATTCCTGTTCTTCCGGCGAAAGCGCTCCCGCCCCCTCGTCCTGCGTCCGAACCGACGTCGCCAGAAAGCAAATCATCAATGCAATCGTCAAGAGCAGGCCCCGCCACCGATCAAAACAGGAACTCGCCTCCGCACCCGGGAATGCCCTTCTCTGCCGGCTCTGAAATCCACTTGCTTTTTTCTCAGGCGTCGGATTATGATGCGTTTTGTCGTGTATCATGGTTCCGGGTACTCCGTTTCATCATGATTAAAAAAAATGCGTATTATCTGTTTTCAGGAACGCTGTTTGTTTGGTGTCTGATTTCCTGCGCTGCGCCGCGTTCGTCCCCCCCTGTCGCCGGGGAACCCTCTCCCCCTTCGCCGGACGCGCTCCTCCTGACCCGAAAAACGGATGAAATCCTGCAAATGCTCAGCACCCGTCAATACGACGGTTTGACCGGGATGATTGAACCGGATGAAATCAGTCCCGCGGCGGCGCAAATCGCCCGCTGCCTGCTGGCGCCGAAAGACGCCTCGATTCTCCTGTACCACTGGAACGCTGGTGATATCCAGGTTCATTTCCAGAATTCGCCGCTTCATGCTCATTCCACTATACCTGTTGCCTACAAAACTCATCCCAACCGAAAACCTCTTCGTGGCATTCTCACGTTTTATTTTTATCGCCGCACCGCGTCAGGCCCCTGGTTCCTACTGCCCTGTCCCGACGCCATCCCTTCCGCGCCCTGAGTGTTACGGCTGGGGTTGAGGCTCCCGCGGCCGGCGGGTTGGACGGCTCGGAAGTCCCGGGGGCGCGGGCCCCGCCGGATTTTGAATCCGGGGTTTATCTTTTTCATCGGTCGGATTCGGGGGGACAGGTGCGGCAACCCCGGAAGTCAATGCGGGCTTTTTCACCTCGGGAACCTTCAAGGTATAATCATATCCGTCCCGCTCAAAATACGCCTGACCGCTTTCGACTCGCTTCAGCGTATATTTCTGAATCTCTTCGCCGGGAAAAAACGCTTCCGCCTCGGTCTTTCCGGGAAGTACGATCCATGCAATTCCAACGTTCTGACCGATCATGACCGTTCCCTCCAGCCGAAAGGATGGTGCCGGAGGTCTGGGATCTGGCGGGGGAGGCGGCGGGGGGGGCGGAGAAACATCGGAAGGTTTTCCATCCGGCGATTTTGTTACCGGCTTGGTTGAAGTTGCGGGGGCAAACCGCTCGGAATACTTTTTCACCGCATCCACCAGAGTCAGCGATAAACCGCTCTCCGCGGCGGTTTCCTCTCCGCCGGGTATTGTCGCGGATTTTCCATCCTCCAGATACTCCCCTGGATTATATCGGGGCATGAAAATCAGACCGAGAATCAAAATAACAACCGTTACACCCGCGATCCCCACACTGAGATACTTCAGATATTGAGCGATTGGAATCCGCCACCATGGAATCTCCCGGATTTTCAGTACGGAATCCGAAATCCTTTGTACCATCGTTTCCCCGGACCTCTGCGAAGTCGAACCGCCGGAATCCCTGCGAAGATGACGGAGCGATGCAACGGTTTTTTGCAGCAACGGTTTCATATTCAAATCATGTCCAGGGACTATCATGCCTTCGAGTTAGACCGGATACCTTTGACCCCGGTTCCGGATTAACTATCCAGCCTGTTCAATACAATTCTCATAAACCATATACATAGCTTTATCGTCAATTTTCAATCCTGTGCTACAGTCGTAAATGCCTGTTAGATAAAGATTATGGAAAAATTAAAGACCTTCCCATCGCCCCCTGAATTATCGGACCTTCCTTTTATAAAAACATCCCGGTTCACGTTTTCGTTTGTTTTCGGGCCTTTTTGCGAAACGCCATATCAAAATATATAAAATATTGAATAATAATGAGTTATATTGATATAGAAATCGCGAGGCAGGTTGATGTACAACAACTGTTCCAGAAGGCCCTGAAAACCGGACTTTTTCATTTCCAACATCTTGGACCGACTGAATCGTAAACAGTCAAAAAAACTCGATCAGATCAACAGCCGCATAGATGCGGGCATCTGCTTTGTGAATCCCCATTTTAAGCTGGAATTCTTCCGGTTTCCCTCATGGAAGACTATCCAAAAAGGTGGAATTCGAGGTGCATGTATCGCTGTAGGGTTCGTGCTCGGCTTTGATAAATCTCAGAAAACTAGTGGGCCGACCACATCGCGATGTACCGACCCTGCCTAACATTTTCTATAAAATCCCGTTGGACCTTGTACCTGACGGCCTGTCCGTGCGACATTTTTATGACCAGGACCTTCTCTTGTTCCGCCAGATCCGCCTAAAGCCGATCAGGAACCGAAATGTAAATCGATAAAAATCGTTGAAGCAACCCGCTGACCCCTCAATCATGAACCAGAAAAACAAACAGCATAAGACTTCTGGAGCGGTCCCCTATCGAACAGCGTCCGGCTGGGGAGAAGTGGGAACCGCCGGAGCAAAACCTTCCTTCCGGAGAATCTCTTTCACGACACAAAGAGACTGAATCAGCTGCGCCAACGAATTTACCTGCATGGTCTGCATGATTCGCTTGCGATGATATTCGATCGTTTTGATGGTCACATTCAGCTTCCCCGCGATCATCTTATTAGAGTCTCCCTCCAGTATCTGCCGCAGCACCTGCTTCTCCCGGGTCGTAAGCTGAGAGTACCTCAAAAATATTTTCTTCCACCGCCAGTAGGCGTCGCGATTCGTCTGGTCGGCCTGCAGCGCCTCCTGAACCGTCTGCAGAAGAATATGCTCCGGCGCCTCTTTTTCCAGAAAATAAAATGCGCCATGCTTCATAAACTCCACCGCGGCAGGCACATCCCCAAATCGGGTAAGAAAAATCATCGGAAGGACATATTCCCCCTGGTTTAAATACTGCATGAGTTCCCACCCGTTGATGCCGGGCAGCCGAATCTCGGATATCACACATCCCGGCTGCTGCAGATCATATCCCGACAAAAAATCCTCCGCTCTGCCGAACGTCCGGCTCGGCAGATTGGAAGCTTCCAGAAGTCTTTGCAACATTTCTGTATGCACGGCGTCCGGGTCGATAATGTATATT
>CAZOTP010000123.1:0-9346 GCA_964582655.1 uncultured Pirellulales bacterium
AAATGGTTTTTTTGGATTTCCATCGGGTTGATTTTTCTAGTGATCGGTTTGCCGGTTTGGGCAGGGGAGACCATGTATAACGGGATTGTTCTGCCGGATGTATGGCCTCCAAAAATGGAAGCCCTGACCGGCGAGCCGATGGATGTGCCCTATCTGAAGAATCCGCCTGCGGTGATTCCGATTGATGTGGGCAGGCAGTTGTTTATCGATGATTTTCTGATTGAAAAAACGGACTTGAAGAGGACCTGGCACCAGCCCAGACCGTTTGGAAAAAATCCCGTTTTGACCTACGACAGGCCCTGGGAATATGAAACCCCCAAATCGCAGATTAAACTGGGCCGCATCGGGCCGGCGGCAATCCCCTTCAGCGACGGGGTATGGTTTGACCCGAAGGACAACCTCTTCAAGATGTGGTATATGGCCGGACACCTCTACTCAACAGCCTACGCGGTTTCGCGGGATGGAATTCAGTGGGAAAAACCGGTTTTCGATATCCTGCCGACAACAAATATTATTTACACCCATAACCGCGATTCATGCACGGTGTGGCTGGACCTGGAGGAGACCGATCCGGCGAAGCGCTACAAAATGTTCGTGTTTGACAAGCAGCCCAAACGGGGATTGTTCCTCTATTATTCGGGAGATGGAATCCACTGGGGGGAGCCGCTGGCCAGGGCAGGGGACTGCCATGACCGCACCACCGTTTTCTACAATCCCTTCCGTAAAAAATGGATCTATAGCCTCAAAGCCATGCTTCCCTCCAAAGACGATGCCAGAATCCGCATCCGCCGCTACGTTGAAACTTCTAACCCCCTCCAGAATCTAGACTGGGCCGATGCCGACGCCCCCGCCCTCTGGGTTGGCGCCGACAAGCTCGATCCGAAAAATCCCGACCGGGCGGATACGGATCCGCAGCTTTACAATCTAGATGCCGTCGCCTATGAAAGCCTGATGATGGGCCTCTTTACCATCTGGCAGGGGCCGAGCCTTGGTGAAACCGGCAGACCGAAGTACAATCAGGTGTTCATCGGATTCAGCCGGGACGGATTCCACTGGGATCGAACCTGTCGGGAGCCGTTTATCCCCGCCTACGGAAAACCGGGAACGTGGAACTGGGGGAATGTGCAGTCGGTCGGAGGCTGTTGCCTGGTGGTAGGCGACTGGCTGTATTTCTATCACAGCGGCCGGGGAGGAAGCGGAAGGCTCGGCAGGGAAAACAGCTATATGGAATGCGATGCATCCACCGGCCTGGCGATTCTACGTCGCGATGGATTTGTTTCCATGGATGCCGGAGAGGAAGAGGGGGTATTAACCACGCGGCCGCTTTCGTTTGCCGGAAAATATCTTTTCGTGAATGTGAACGCGTATAAAAGTAAGTTCCAGGCGGAAGTGCTGGATCGGGATGGAAAAGCGATCGAGCCTTTCACCAGGGATAATTGTATTTCTGTCAAAGAAGACGCCACTTGCGCAAGAATCCGCTGGAAGGGAGCGGAGGATCTTACGAGCATTGCGGGCAAACCGGTTCGACTTCGATTTTGCTTGAAAAACGCCAGTCTGTATTCCTTCTGGGTTTCTCCCGAGGAGTCCGGGGCGAGTTTCGGCTATGTCGCCGCCGGAGGACCGGGATTTGTAACAAACCGGGATACCGTTGGTAGCACCAGCTTTCAAAAGCCACGCTGAACGCAGTTTTTCATGTCGAAAATACCTCTTAAATATCTTAATTTAAAGGGCTTAAGGATCTCAGGATTTTTAGTTTTTCTCAAAAAAGGCAATCATGTATAATTAATATTATGATAGGTCGGGGGTTAGTATCTTTTTCTGTGCGACAGTCTTATTTGTTCCGAAATTGATTTCTGGCAGGAGCGTGATTTATGATTGCTACGAAATCCCAAAACGGATTTACACTGATTGAACTGCTGGTGGTGATTTCGATTATCGCGCTTCTGGTTTCGATTCTCCTTCCGGCGCTGAACACCGCCCGGCAAATGGCGACGGGAACAGTATGCGTATATAACCTTCGGAGTCTGCTGCTGGGGTGGCTGATGTACAAGGATGACAACCGGGATTGTCTGGTGGAGGCGTCCACCTCGGATCCCCAGATTCCGCCGGACAAGCGATTCTGCTGGAGGCAGTTTCCCCAAGATGAACAGGGTAATTATCCGGGGGATTATCCCGGCTTGGAGGATCAGTACCGGGGAATTCAGCGGGGGCTTTTGTATCCGTATATGGAGTCTCTGGATGTGTATCGCTGTCCCGGGGACCGGCGGAATGGAAGCCAGACTACCGCATGCAGCTATTCGATCGTGTGTTCGATGCAGTATGAGAATCGACGTCTGTATCTGAAGGACGGCCGGAAATATTCGGTGGAGAAATATACGCAGATCAAAAGCCCGGAGAAAAAGTATGTGTTCGTGGAGGAATCCGATCCGCGGGGATGGAACTACGGAGCGTGGATGCTGAGTGCGGAGGGGTATGCGTGGACGGATCCACTGGCGATCTGGCATAACAACAAAAGCGCGCTGGGATTCGCGGATGGCCGAGCGTCGATTCACCGATGGGAGGATGAGCGGACGATTGATATGGCAGCGCGTCAGGAGTTCTTTTCCTATCAGCCGGACAATCCCGATCTGCAATACATGCAGACGGGCCTTCGGGCGGCAATTCCTTAGCGTATTTGACCGGACCATTCCGGATTTTTATTCAACGAGCGAAGTAGGATGATGATCTTTTGCTCGTGTGTATCGGCTGGTATTGATAACCGATATTTTTTTCAAGGACATCTGTTTATGGCTACTTTCAAAAAGAAAGCCGCTTTCACCCTGATCGAACTTCTAGTCGTGATTTCCATTATCGCCCTGCTGGTGAGCATTCTGCTCCCTGCGCTGAATCAGGCACGGGAGATGGCCAAGCGCGTGGTATGCACCAGCAATCTGCGGCAGACAGGTCTGGGAATTTTTTATTATGTCGATAACAACAAGGAACTGCTTCCTTCGGCACCCAAGGGGCAGTTGCATTATATTGCGTATGTGATGACCGATCCGCAAATTACGAGGGTTCTGCAGTTGGGGCACCTGCATGAACAGGGCCTGATCGACAATCCGCGGCTTTTCTATTGTCCGAGCTGTAAGGACTGTTTCTACGAAGATTATACCAATCCGACCCAGTGGGGCACGCTCCCGCAGGCGATCAATCGAGATACCTTTGGTACGCAATACAGCGATCATGAATATGTCCGCACCACATATACCTATTATCCCCAAAGCCGGGAGAAGGAAACCGTTAACGGCGATACGTTTCATCCGGGGCCCCACGAGCTTCCCAAAATCGCATTGAAGATCAATAAACTGGACCGGCAAAAAGTCCTTGTGACGGATAAAATTGCATCCGAATTTAATCTGTATCATCGAGTGTCTGCGGATAAGCCCAATGCCATTTGCAGTCTGTTTCCTGACGGGCATGTCGAGGCTATCAATCGGCCCCTGCTGTTTGAAGAGGATCTATGGCAGACCGACTGGGACAGCGGATTTCTGGTCAACAGCCGATTTGAATTCCGCTATCTGATGAATATGATGGAATGAGTCGGTTTTCCGTGAGGGGGCTTCGAGAGGTGGGGTTTTATCCAGAGCCCAAGTCTGTTTCGCATCTATATTCGTGGGAAGTCAAGCGATAAGGATAACAAGATTGGCAGTAATGATAACGGGATATCGTTGTAATATCTTGTCAAATAACGGATAATAAGGGCAGATCGAAACCATAATTATCGGAGAGGGCGGTTTTATGGGAGCGTCGAGTGAAGGTGTTCGATTCTCAGGAGTGAAGTTTACCGTATGTATAATGGATATCTGGTGTGTTGCCGGATATGCCATGGCTCAACAGAGCCGAGGAAAATGGTTTTTTTCAAAGGAGAACCGGAAAATGTGGAAAAAATGTGTATTGTTTTTGGTAATGGGTCTGGTATGGGCGAATGCCGCCAATGCGGTCGATTATGTGTGGTGGGGCGATTACAACAACTCGACCGAATGGAATGACATCAACAACTGGAGAATCATCAGCAATCCCCTGAGCAGCAATCAGGCGTCGGACTGGGTGATCACTGCGGCGGCGAACGTTCCGTTCATGGCGGAGGGTGTAACGAACGATCTGGTCTATGCATGCAACCTAGACACGGACGTTCGTGTCGCCGGGGGATCTCCTCTCCCCGAGACGCCGTATGCGGATGTCCCGCTGTTTCCGACTTGGAAACAGATCACCATCGATATCAACACATCTTTTACCGCCGGGACGGCGGATGCGGGATACCGGATGCGTCTGAGTGCGGAAGGCCCGAACACCAAGGTGGCGTGCCTGAACACGACTCTGAACATCAATGCCCCGATTACGATGACGAGCGATTCGTCCTTCTCTCGCGGAGATTTCAATCACATTACCGTGAATCAGTATGAGAATTTCACGGAGACCGGCGGGACGTTCGATGTGGTTTACAAGGGTTCGACCCAGTACAATGTTCTGGATGGATCGACCCTGCAGGCCCCCAAGATTCGCGTGTATAGCGATTCGGCGTTTGCCAATCCGGCATCGGCGACGGGCGGCGTGGACCATTCGGTGTATGCCAAGGCTGAACTGAACGTTTTTGACGGCGGAACCGCCCAGACCAACATCCTGGATATCGAACGGGTCGCTCTTCACAACGGTACCTACGGCCGCATCCAACTGTTTGGCACCGGCCGGTTGGTTCTGACCGGCGATCAAACCGCTCTGGTAGCCACGCTGATCGAGCACGGTCGTCTGTGGGGCAATGACGACACGGGACTGGCCCCCGGCGCGACGGCGACCCAGGGCATGGTGGCGTATGAATTAGTCGGCGGCAACACGGTGGTGACGGCGATTCCGGAACCGGCGACCATGATTCTGCTGGGACTGGGTTCGGTCCTGGCGATTCGTCGGCGCAAATAATTGATTCGAATGTAAAAACTTAATTACGTTCAAATCCTTTGAACGGGCGTATCCTCTCCTCTGGATACGCCTTTTTTTTGGGGGGATTGGGAACTATCCGTATTTCTGGTTTTTTCGATATTGGGCGGGGGAGCAGCCGTAAAATTTCGTGAAGCAGCGGCTCATATTCCCGATATAGCGGAAGCCCCAGTCGTAGGCGATTTCCTTGACGGGTTTTTCGGTGGCCAGAAGGGCGCCGGCAATGCCCTTGATACGATGCCGCAGGTTGAATTCGGAAAAACTCAGCCCCGTAATTTTTTTAAAGAAGGAGGTGAAAGCGGAAACGCTCATCCGGCAGACGGCGGCGGCTTCCTTGAGAGGGATTTCCCGCTGGGTCGTAAACGTGAGGTTGATGGCGCTCTGGATTTTAGAAAACGCGGTGGTGTTGATGGGACTGGTCTGTGCGGGAGGAGTCCAGAATTCATACACGTGGAGAAGGATTTCCATGAAAATCAACCGGCACCAGAGCTGCTTTAGGGGGGAATCGGAGGCATGGATATCCGCCAATTTTTGTCCGAGCCTGCAGAATTGACGGAGTTTGGAATCGGGAACCCGCGGCCGCTGGTGGGGTTCCGTAAAAAAAGGAGCCAGGAGATTCAGGCCGGATTCCGGAAAAGTGAGGCTGGATATGGCATCAGGCAGGATATAGATGAAGGCGGTATCTATGGGGGTTTTGACGGATTGCCAGCCATGGAGGTCCCAGATTCCGTTGAACCAGATTTGCCCGGGGCCATAGGTTCCGGCCCATTTGTCGGCATAAACCCGTTTGACCTCCCCTTTGAGGATAATGCCCATTTCCAAGGCATAATGCATATCGAAGGAGACTGGGGAAGGGGTGTTAATGATCCAGTGTCGGGTCAAGAAGGGCATTTTTTCCGTCAGGCCCATATCATACCGGTTAATGTCGGTATCCAGGCCTTGCAGGTGGTGGGCGGAAATGGTATCGGATTTAATCATTGTTGTTCTATGTATTAAGTACCAATCGTGTAATGTTATAAGATAACAATAATAGCTTTAATGATAACTGAATACGATTGCTATCGTTCGTCGATCATGGCATATTACAATATATCGGTATGTAATATGATGGATGCTTGAGGTTTATGTATATTTTTCAGGTATTCCATTATAACCAGGTATGGGATTCAGTTGAAGTGTTTCTTTGATATTGATGTGAACGTTCTGAATCAACCGGATAGACAGAGCTACAATCTTATACGAGTATTTTAAGACCATCTGAGCCAGAGACTGGACGGAGTCGGACAGCGGGCGTAGTCATTTTTTAAGTATTTGTTATACAAGGAGTTGTGTGATGTCGAAGCGACGGAATCATGCTTTTACCCTGATTGAATTGCTGGTGGTAATCTCGATTATCGCGCTGCTGGTGTCGATTTTGCTGCCGGCGCTGAATGAAGCTCGGAATACGGCGCGTCGTGTGGTGTGTTCGTCGGGCATGAAAAGCTGCGGAACGGGGATGAGCACGTACTGCACGGACAGCAAAGGGATGATGCCGTACCAGTCGTGGAGTAGCGGAGGGCCTTGGAATTGTGCTACGCTTTTTCACGGTGATGTATTAAAAGATTCTGTACCAGCCCAGCAATACCGGTACACCCAGCACGGTCCGATTGATTTGTGGTGCAAGCCTTTCGGCATGGGGGCGCTCTATCAAACGGGCATCGTGGATGAAATCAAGATGTTCTTCTGTCCGGGCGCCTCGGCAAGCGCGCAAGCGGCGGGGTCCATCAATTTGAATCCCGATTATTATACGGAACCAACAACGGGCGATCTGATCGCTACGCTGCAACAAACATCGATTGTTCGCGTGCGTTCGGCCTACCATTATTTTAAAAATAATATCCGTTCGATCGATAAGATGGGATCGTTGTCATATTACTACGACGCGGTGGACCGTTGGGATGAGATCGCGCACAAGTCATCTAATGGGGCCCCAAAGGGATTTAACGTTCTCTTTGGAGATTCACATGTGGAGTTCCAAAACGACGAGGAAATCAATGATGAGGACCTGTGGGGTTATCCCTATGGTTCGGATCCCGGTAACTATCCCGACGTATGGTATAACATTATGCGTAATAAGGTTACTCTGAAATATCATCTGGGAAACAATATGCCGGATCTGAATCAGGTGCAGGGGAATACGATGAACAACTGGATGTGCAATGAGGCGTTTGCTTTGGGTGGTCAGTTTTTGAGCGGGGGTTGGCGGTATGACAAATAATCTCGGTTGCCGGCGGTGTTTTACCGGCATATCAACAAGCAATTAATCTCGGAGATCCCTGGTATATGGGTTGAATGACGGTCGTTCAAATTACCGGGTACTCCGATAGAGATGAGGAGAAAAGAATGATTACTCGAATTATGTGTGTGATGGCGGTGCTGCTATCGGCGAGCGTAGGGATGGGAGCCAGCTATTATGTGGCTGCAGGGTCCTCCGGCACGGGGACGAGCTGGTCCAATGCGTTCGGCAGTCTGGATGCGGCGCTGGCGGCGGCGGTCAGCGGAGATACGGTGTACGTGGCGAGCGGACGGTATATCCCCTCGGGTGCGACGTTTTCCGCGGCGGCGGGCGTGACGATTCTGGGCGGATATTCGAATTATTCGACCACGAGCGATCTGGTGCTGGGACCGCGGTCCACGGCGATCGGGCAATTCTACGCACCGAAGATTTATCCCACGGTACTGAGCGGCGATACCAACGGCAATGACGTGCAGCTCGATTTATATTCGGACCCGATGGCATACAACGGCACACCGGCGACCCGTACGGATAACAAAATGACCATTCTGACGCTGGCGGGCGGCGCGACGGTGGATGGATTGGTGTTCTGGAATGGCGGACCCACACCGACGACGGTCAACGGCGCCGCGATCAAATGCAACGGGGCCGGGACGCTGGTCGTGAACAATTGCGAGTTTTTCAATATTCTCGGTGAGAATGGGGCCGCGATTTACGGCGGTTCTGCCACGACATCAACGGTTTCGAATTGCTATTTCCAGGGGTGCGCCGCCAATCAGAATCTGGTGCAGGCCCACAGCGGAAGCGGGGCGTTTACCGTGACGGCGTGCACCTTCAAGGGGAACAGCAATAACGGCGGCGTGAGCAACGGGATTCGCGTGAACAACGGCTCCAGCACCGTCGCGAATATCAGCAATGTTCTGGTCATCGACAGCATCAGCGGAAAGGTGATGTCGTCCGGATCGCTGCATTTCAAGCAGAATAATCCGAACTGGACGGCCAATGTGACCAACTGTGTGTTCCGGAATGACGCGGCGGACGGCATGTGCACGTTCTGCAGCAATCACGGCTCTTCGGGCGCCGGCGTCTTCCAGACGTACAATTTCACCAACTGCCTATGGACGGGGTGCGAAAACGATCTCGGACGCGGCACGGTGATTGTTCGCAACCGGTTCAAGGGCAATCGCACGACCGTGAACCTGACCAACTGCACGATTGCGGACTGCAAGAGTCCCGGGCCCTCGGCCGGGTTTGGCGCTTGGCAGGATAACGGGGATACGCTGATGGAGAACACCTGCATGACGATCAACATCAAAAACTCGATCCTGTGGGGCAACAGCGGCGCCCAGGTGTTCTGGGATACCCGCCTGGTGAGCTTCTCGGACACGACGTACAATCCCTTTAAGATCAGCTACAGCTGCATCGACACCGTCGATCCGAACAACTTCCCGGCGATCAATGCGATGAGCGGAATTCCGACGGGTCTGGTTGTGGCCAACCCGCAGTTTGTGGGGAACGGGGATTATCATCTGCAGAGCACCAGCCCGTGCATCGACAAGGGGGATCCGGCGAGCAGCTACGCCAATGAGCCGAAGTGGCTCAACGGCTGCCGCGTGAACATGGGCGCCTACGGCAACACGAAGGAAGCGGCGACCACCACGACTTGCGTCGCCTTGACGGCGGACACCAACGGCGACTGCCGAGTGAACAATGCCGACCTGCTGACCCTCCGCGGACAGTGGCTCAAGACTTGCCCGTAATAGCTTTCAAGACGAATCGTTAATTATACGTGCGTTTAAGAAATCGTCCCGCATGGGAATATATCCCGTGCGGGATTTTTTATGGGTGCAGGATTGAAATGGAATATCGCAAGACAGATTTGTGGTTGAATAGGTAAAGTGATGAGAAGCGTTGAAAGGGAAAGGCTCGTGGTATGCCCACTTAGCTGGTTTGCTGTAGTGCTTGCAATGCAAATATTTGGAAAACAGGGATTCTGTGAGGCAAGGAATACCAAAAGAAAAATCATGAAAAACATGATAGCCTATTTAGTTTTTCTCATTCTAAAGTATCATAAGAATTGAAGGGGGATTTACTTTGCAG